>CABSZQ010000086.1 GCA_902482195.1 uncultured Haemophilus sp. | reverse complement strand
ACAATTTTGCGTTCAACCGGCCCTTTTGACGTGGCGGGATCACCTACTTGCTCACAAATGGCTACAGGTTCACCTAATTGCACTAATTTTGCTAAATAGCCTTCTACCGCATGATAAGGCACACCCGCCATGGGAATGGGATTACCTGCTGATTGCCCACGTTTAGTTAAAGAAATATCTAACAACGCTGCCGCTTTTTTTGCATCATCATAAAAAAGCTCATAAAAATCCCCCATTCGATAAAATAACAAAATATCAGGATTTTCTGCTTTTAACTTGAGATATTGCTGCATCATCGGCGTATGCTGCTCGAAATTATCTTGTAAATTCATGACGTTATCCAGTTTAAGTGTTTAACTTTTTGTCTAGCAAGTATAGGTTTTACGATAGAAGTAATGTGTTATTTTAAGCTGATTTTAATTTTCTACATCCACACTCAGTACTTCATCTTCTGTTTTTAATAGCGTATAGACATCTTTTAGCATTTCATTATCAATGTTGTAGCATCGCACTTGCAAGCGAACTTCGCCACTTGCTTGGTCTTTGACTGAGATATTTTCAATGCGGTAATCATGTTTCAGTAATAAATCCGTCACTTTACTGATGCCATTCGCAGAACTTAGTTGAATAGCCAAGCGAGTACGCTTTTTATAGGTTTTACGACGAACATAACGTTGCACAATCGGGCTGATACGGATAGCGATTAAAATCATTAAAGTGGCAATAATCGCATCAAAAATAAAACCAGCACCTGTTGCTACACCAATAGCCGCTGCTGCCCAAATAATGGCAGCAGTGGTTAAACCTGAAATAGCATCATTTTTCTTGTGTAAAATTACCCCTGCACCTAAGAAACCGATGCCACTGATTACTTGTGCGGCAAGTCGCATAGGGTCAGTTCGGATATTATCTGAAACTTGCGCATAATGTTCTGCGGCTTGAATGGATACAATCGTCAGTACACAAGTTGTCACCGCAATAATGGCGCAGGTTTTGACCCCAACCGGTTTGTGTTTAAGTTCACGCTCTAAGCCAATAATCCCGCCAAGTACAAGTGCGAGTAGCATTTTCCCTAGGATAAGTAAATAAGCCGTCTGTTCAAGAGCGGTCGAAAAAAGAGAAGAATTTTCCATGTTAATAATGAATATAAGTAAATAAAAAAACGGGCGTTATTCTACCTGAAAAAAGGACTTTAATGGGCAAATTTACAATCAATTTACCTTTAATTTATCGCCTTTCTGCTTGAAATTGAGTAAAATCTAAAGTTTTGAAAGATGATGATAGCTGAGAATAAATTTATGCAAAAATCAACGCCGAATATTGGCTTTGTAAGTTTAGGTTGCCCTAAAAATTTAGTGGATTCCGAACGTATTCTGACTGAATTACGTACTGACGGATATAACATTGTGCCAAGTTATGAAAATGTAGACTTGGTCATTGTGAATACTTGCGGTTTTATTGATAGTGCCGTGCAGGAATCCCTAGAAGCCATTGGAGAGGCGTTGGAAGAAAATGGACGCGTGATTGTGACCGGCTGTTTAGGGGCGAAAGAAGATCAAATTCGCCAAGTTCACCCGAAAGTATTGGAAGTGAGCGGTCCGCACAGTTATGAAACAGTCATGGCACAAGTACATAAATATGTACCAAAACCAGAGCATAATCCATACACCAGCCTTGTACCAAAACAAGGGGTGAAATTAACACCAAAACACTATGCTTATTTGAAAATCTCAGAAGGCTGTGATCATCGTTGTACATTCTGTATAATCCCTTCATTACGTGGGGATTTAGAAAGCCGCTCTATCACGCAAGTATTGGATGAAGCAAAACGTCTTGCTGATGCGGGTGTGAAAGAGTTATTGGTTGTTTCACAAGATACTTCTGCTTATGCGATGGATACACAACGCAAAGAAGGTGGCGTGAAAACGGCCTTCTGGAATGGTATGCCAATTAAAAATGACTTAATGACCTTGTGCAAACAGCTTGGTAAATTAGGTATTTGGGTACGTTTACATTACGTTTATCCTTATCCTCATGTGGATGATTTAATTCCATTAATGGCGGAAGGTTTATTGTTGCCTTATTTGGATATTCCATTACAACATGCGAGTCCGAAAATTTTAAAAGCAATGAAAAGACCAGGAAAAATTGACCGCACTTTAGAGCGTATCAAGCAATGGCGTGAGATTTGTCCAGATTTAACTTTGCGTTCAACTTTTATCGTAGGTTTCCCGGGTGAAACAGAAGAAGACTTCCAAATGTTATTGGATTTCTTAAAAGAAGCACAACTTGATCGCGTGGGCTGTTTCAAATTTAGCCCAGTAGAAGGCGCACCAGCAACCGAAATGGCCGACCAAGTACCTGAAGATGTAAAAGAAGAACGTTTCCACCGCTTTATGCAGTTACAACAAGAAATTTCGGCTGAACGATTAAAACAAAAAATTGGCCAAACGCTTGATGTAATCGTGGATGAAATTGATAACGAAGGTATTATCGGCCGTACAAAAGCCGATGCACCCGAAGTTGATGGCTTAGTTTATATTGAAAATCTAAGTGGCACGCCTGTGAAAGTGGGCGAATTTATTAAAGTAACCATTACTCATTCAGATGAATACGATCTGTGGGGAACCTGTTAATTATTAATCTTATTTATTTTTTACCGAAGGAATTAAAAAATGGCAGAAACACAAAAACAACCAAGTGTTATCCGTTTTGAACAAGAAGTTGCGGCAAAAAATTATGAAGCAGCTTGCGTAGAATTGCTCGATATTTTAAGCAAAATTGATACTAATTTTGGTGGCGTTGAAGGCATTGAAATTGATTATCCTAGCCAATTAAATGATGAATTAGTACAAGATAAAATTAAGCATTTTTGTACCCGTGTAGCGGTAGCAATGAGCGAGCTATTTTCTGATCCTAAATTAGATATTTCTGAAGGCGGGGCACAACGTTTCTTTACCTTACAACGTTGGATTAATATGATTTTTGCATCATCACCTTTTGTGAATGCTGATCATGTGTTGCAAACTTATAACCGCAATCCAGATAAGACTAATTTATCCGATTTTCATTTAGATAATGCGAGATCATCATTAATTAAATTCTGTATTTTCTATCTGCCAGAATCTAATGTGAATGTTAATCTTGATGCTTTATGGAATTTAGACCCTGAATTATGTGCATCCCTTTGTTTTGCATTGCAATCACCCCGTTTTATCGGTACTGATCAAGCGTTCTCTAAACGTGGTACGCTTTTACAATGGTTCCCTGAAAAATTAGCGACGATTAAAAACTTAAATAATGTGCCGAGTGCAATTTCACATGATGTGTATATGCATTGCAGCTACGATATTGCTGAAAATAAACACTGGGTGAAAAAAGCATTAAACCAAGTTATTCGTCGTCATTTATTGCAAGGTGGATGGACGGATCGCGATGTCACTAAATTAGGTGAACGTAATGGCAAACCTGTCATGGTCGTATTATTGGAGCATTTCCATTCATCCCATTCAATTTATCGTACACATTCCACTTCAATGATTGCTGCACGTGAGCGTTTTCATTTAATTGGTGTGGGTAATGAAGCTGTAGATGCAGCAGGCCAAGCGGTGTTTGATGAATTCCATTTATTAAAAGGCGATAATATTTTTAGTAAATTGAATGAATTAAAAGAGATTTGTGAAAAAAATGGTGCAGCCGTTCTTTATATGCCAAGTATTGGGATGGATTTAACCACTATTTTTGCAAGTAATACGCGTCTTGCACCGGTTCAAGTGATTGCTTTAGGCCATCCAGCGACGACATATTCTGATTTTATTGAATATGTGATCGTAGAAGATGATTATGTTGGTTCTGAAAAATGCTTCAGCGAGCAATTATTGCGTTTACCAAAAGATGCCTTACCTTATGTGCCTTCAGCGCTTGCACCGCAACACGTAGAATATCGCTTACGTGAAAATCCTGAAGTGGTGAATATTGGTATTGCTTCTACTACAATGAAGCTTAACCCATATTTCTTGGCAGCATTAAAAGCTATTCGTGATCGTGCGAATGTTAAAGTACATTTCCACTTTGCTTTAGGTCAATCCAGTGGTGTGACACACCCTTACGTTGAGCGTTTTATTAAATCTTATTTAGGCAATGATGCGACAGCTTATCCACATGCACCTTATGATCAATATCTTCGTATTTTGCATAACTGCGATATGATGGTGAATCCATTCCCATTCGGGAATACGAATGGCATTATTGATATGGTGACATTAGGTTTAGTAGGTATATGTAAAACCGGTGCAGAAGTCCATGAACATATTGATGAGGGGTTATTCAAACGTTTAGGTTTACCGGAATGGTTAATTGCAAATACGGTAGATGAATATGTTGAACGTGCAATTCGTTTAGCAGAAAACCATCAAGAACGTTTAGAACTTCGTCGTCATATTATTGAAAATAACGGCTTACAAACTTTATTTACAGGTGATCCAAGCCCAATGGGTAAAGTGTTACTTGAAAAATTTGAGGAGTGGAAAGTGGCAAATTTAGCTGAAAAGCCAAAGAAAAAAGCAACTAAATCCGCAACGACAAAAGAGAAGACTACAAAGTCTACCACGACAAAGAAAAGTGCGGTCAAATCTGAAGGTAAATCTGAGCCGAAAAAAACGGTAAAGAAAACCACGAAAAAAGCAGATAAATAATCAATAAATCCCCGAAAGGGGATTTTTTATTGAGAAAAATTAAACAAAGCCTCATTTTTTCTAAAAAAGCTTGATTTTGTAGCATAAAGCCTGTAATTAATAGACCCATTCAACACAACATAAAATAAGGAAAAACTCATGAAAAACGTCGGTTTTATCGGTTGGCGCGGAATGGTCGGTTCCGTATTAATGGATCGTATGGTGCAAGAGCAAGATTTTGCCAATATTAATCCAGTTTTCTTCACCACTTCTCAAGCAGGTCAGAAAGCCCCTGTGTTTGCAGGAAAAGAGGCAGGTGAGCTTAAAAATGCATTCGACATTGATGAACTCAAAAAATTAGACATTATCGTGACCTGCCAAGGTGGCGACTACACCAATGAAGTCTATCCAAAATTAAAAGCAACAGGTTGGGATGGTTATTGGGTTGATGCCGCTTCTGCGCTACGTATGAAAGATGATGCAATTATCGTGCTTGATCCGGTAAACCAACACGTGATTTCTGAAGGCTTGAAAAAAGGCATTAAAACTTTCGTGGGCGGTAACTGTACAGTAAGTTTAATGCTTATGGCTATCGGTGGCTTATTTGAAAAAGATTTAGTGGAATGGGTATCTGTCGCAACTTACCAAGCGGCTTCAGGTGCAGGCGCAAAAAATATGCGTGAATTACTTTCACAAATGGGCTTATTAGAACAAGCGGTTTCAAGCGAATTAAAAGACCCTGCTTCGTCAATTTTAGATATTGAACGTAAAGTGACTGCAGAAATGCGTTCTGATAGCTTCCCAACGGATAACTTCGGTGCAGCATTAGGGGGCAGCTTAATCCCTTGGATTGACAAACTTCTTCCTGAAACAGGACAAACTAAAGAAGAATGGAAAGGCTATGCAGAAACCAACAAAATCTTAGGTTTAAGCGACAATCCAATTCCAGTAGATGGTTTATGCGTACGTATCGGTGCATTACGTTGTCATAGCCAAGCGTTCACCATCAAACTGAAAAAAGACTTACCGTTAGAAGAAATTGAACAAATTTTAGCGGCTCACAACGAATGGGTGAAAGTAATTCCAAACGACAAAGAAACCACATTACGTGAATTAACCCCAGCTAAAGTAACAGGCACATTAAGCGTACCAGTTGGTCGTTTACGTAAATTGGCAATGGGTCCAGAATACTTAGCGGCATTCACTGTAGGTGACCAATTATTATGGGGTGCTGCAGAGCCAGTTCGCCGTATCTTAAAACAATTGGTAGCATAAGTTTTATTTTCACGGCAAAGGGCGTATTCACTACGCCCTTTTCATTGGAAAATTATGATCAGAGAACCTCATTTTCATCAATTTGCTCTTACGGAGTTATTGCCTTTTTTTGAGCAATTTCCGACGCAATATCTTTCCGGTGAACGAAATATCAAATTGGCTTATCGTCATTTGGTTCAGCCTGAAAGTGCGGTCA
>CABSZQ010000085.1 GCA_902482195.1 uncultured Haemophilus sp. | reverse complement strand
ATTCAAAACCTTGAATAGGAAAAATCATGGCAACATTTATTTCATTAAACCACTATGATTTGGTGGAAGTGGCGGGCGTAGATGCGGAGAAATATCTGCAAGGCCAATTAACTTGTGATGTGATGCATTTGGCAGCAGGCGCTTCAACGCTTACAGCACATTGTGATCCTAAAGGCAAAATGAACTCGTTGTTTCGCTTAATTAAGCTTTCATCCGAACAGTTTTTGATTTTAATGCCGAAAAATTTATTTACTCCACTTGAGCATTTAAAAAAATACGCCGTGTTTTCAAAAGTGACTTTTCAAGTGTTAGATTGGCAAATTGTTGGCTTGATTGGTGAAAAGTGCGGTCGAATTCAAGCACAAATTACCTTGGATATTGATGATAATCGCGCAATTTTGATTAATCCTACACCGTTAGATGTCACCTTTAATGGCGATGAAAAGCAATGGCTTTGTGCGGATATTCAAGCGGGCTTACCAAGCTTGAGTGCGGAAACGCAAAATGAATTTATCCCGCAGGCATTAAATCTGCAAGCCATTGAACAAGCAATTTCTTTTACGAAAGGCTGTTATATCGGGCAAGAAACTGTTGCGCGTGCCAAGTATCGTGGCGCCAATAAACGTGCGATGTATGTGCTTTCGGGGGAAACCACGGTTACACCGAAAATCGGTAGCGAAATAGAAATGCAGTTAGAAACGGCTTGGCGTAAAACGGGGACAATCGTCAGTGCGGTCAATTTTGACGGCGTGTTATGGTTACAAGTCGTGATGAATAACGATTTAGAAGAAGGAACGCATTTCCGTTTACCGGAAGATGAAACGGTTTTAAAAATTGAACCGTTACCTTATTCTATCAATAGCTAAAAAACGATTTAGTCATTGATGACTTATAAGAATTATAAATGATGAAAAGAGAGAACTGCAATGTTCTCTCTTTTTTTATTTTTTTAAAATCCGCTATAATTCTGAAAAACTCACGAATTGAATATTATGACTTATTATCTTGGCATTATGTCCGGCACCAGCCTTGATGGGGTGGACATTGCGCTTACTGACATCCAATCTAATCAAACCAAATTAATTGCGGCTGATTTTACGCCGATGCCAGCAAATTTACGCGAAAAAGTGACCGCACTTATTCAATCGGGCGAAACCTCGTTACAAGCTTTGGGTGAACTCGATCACCAATTTGGCTTACTTTATGCGGATTGTGTAAATGCCTTTTTACGTAAACACCAATTAAAACCAGAACAGATCGAAGCCATTGGCTGCCATGGCCAAACAGTGTGGCATTCCCCAAAAGGTCAATTTCCGTTTACCATGCAAATCGGTGATATGAATTTATTGGCGGCTAAAACAGGCATTACGGTCGTTGGCGATTTGCGCCGTAAAGATATGGCGTTTGGTGGACAAGGCGCGCCTTTGGTACCCGCTTTTCATCAAGCGGTCTTTTTTGATCCTCACTGGGCAACGGTGGTGCTTAATATTGGCGGTATTAGCAATATATCGTTATTGATACCCGAACAGCCTGTCATTGGCTTTGATACGGGAACCGGTAATACCTTGCTCGACCAATGGATCGAAAAACATCAAGGCAAAGCTTACGACAAAAATGGTGAATGGGCGGCCTCAGGTCAAGTGAATCCAGATTTGTTAGCGGTATTATTAGATGAAGATTTCTTTCAGCTTCCACCACCGAAAAGCACGGGGCGTGAATTATTCAATTTGGCTTGGCTAGAGAATAAAATTCAAAAAATAACAGGCAAAACGACCGCACTTTTACCAAAAGATGTGCAAGCCACCTTGGCTGAATTTACCGTGCAAAGTATTGTTTTAGCCCTTAATAATATTCAGACGACATTACCATGTCGATTACTTGTTTGTGGCGGTGGCGCTAAAAATCAGGCGATCATGAACGGCTTAAAACAAGCATTACCAAATTGGCGTATTCAACTGACGACTGAATTAAAACTTGATATCGATTATGTGGAAGCAGCAGCTTTTGCTTGGTTGGCTTATCGTCGTATGCATAATTTACCAGCTAATTTACCGAGTGTGACGGGCGCCACAAGTGCGGTCAGTTTAGGGGCGATTTTTCCAAAGGAATAAACCATGGCAGAGAATTTATTACAGACCCTTTCAACTTTAATTACTGAACAACGGAATCCGAATTCCATGCATGTGGATAGCTTGTCTGCATTAGAAATTGTGCAGTTAATGAATGAGGAAGATAAACAAGTGCCTTTGGCAATTGAAAAATGTTTACCTCAAATTGCCCAAGCGGTCGAATGTATTGTTGCTGCATTTCAACAAGGTGGTCGATTAGTCTATATTGGCGCCGGAACCAGTGGTCGATTAGGCGTACTGGATGCCTCTGAATGCCCGCCAACATTTGGCGTGTCACCTGAAATGGTGAAAGGTATTATTGCAGGCGGCGAGCGCGCATTGCGTCATCCAATTGAAGGGGCGGAAGACAGTAAAGCACAAGCTGTGGTTGACTTACAAACAATTCACTTTTCCTCAAAAGATGTGTTGGTGGGTATTGCTGCAAGTGGCCGAACACCTTATGTGATCGGTGCATTGGAATATGCGAAAAGTTTAGGTTCAGTGACCGTTTCGATTGCAAGTAATCCGAATTCAGCGATGGCGAATATTGTGGATATTGCCATTGATACGGTAGTGGGGCCAGAAGTACTGACGGGTTCGAGCCGTTTAAAATCAGGTACGGCACAAAAATTAGTACTGAATATGCTGACTACGGCTTCTATGATCTTAATGGGTAAATGCTATCAAAACTTAATGGTGGATGTGCAGGCGAGTAATGAAAAACTGAAAGCGCGTGCCATTCGTATCGTCATGCAAGCCACGGATTGCGATAAGGCTCTCGCAGAAGAGACTTTAAAGCAGGCTGATCAAAATGCGAAATTAGCGATTATGATGATTCTGAGTGGATTAGATCGTGCGCAAGCAGAGGCTTTATTAGAAAAACATCAGGGCAAGTTACAACTTGCATTGAAATAAGCAAAAATAAAACGCTAGGCATCAAACCTAGCGTTTTTTATTATTTAATAGTTTACTCAATTAGCAATCTTGTTTGCCATAAGCATCTTGACGAAGGATTTGACGAACGCCTTCATCAAATTGTGCTAAAACGTGATCCGCGTCTTTTGGATCTTTACCGCGAGCATCAAGATAGAACTTGATTTTCGGTTCAGTACCAGATGGACGAACGATTAAGCGGCTACCGTTTTCTAATACGAATACAAGGATGTCGCTTTGGCGATCAGTTTTAGTGTGGTCGATGAATTGTGCCACTTTAACTCCACCTACTTCAGCTGGAGGCGTGTTACGAAGAGCGGTCATTAATTTACCAATTTCAGATAAATCGCTTACACGGATAGAAATTTGACCACTTACATAAGCACCGAATTCTTGTGTGAAGTCATTAGCATAATCCGCTAAGGTTTTGCCTTGTGCTTTTAAGTGACGAACTAAATCTAAGAACACGATCGCCGCAGAAATACCGTCTTTATCGCGTACTTTATCAGGGTCAACTAAGTAACCAAGCGCTTCTTCGAAACCGAATAATAAGCCTTGAACTTTACCGATGTATTTGAAACCGGTTAAGGTTTCTTCTGATTGGAAACCGTATTTTTTCGCAATTTCAGCAAGCGCTGGAGAAGATACTAAAGAACACGCTAATACGCCTTTCTCACCTTTTGCATGATATTGTTTTGCTAAATACCAACCCAAGAAACAACCCACTACGTTACCGTGTAAAGGTTTCCAGTTTCCTTGTGCATCAGGAATAGCCACTGCCAAGCGGTCTGCATCAGGGTCATTGGCAATAATGAATTCTGCATTGTGTTCTTTTGCTACTTTAATCGCTAAATCTAATGCACCTTTTTCTTCTGGGTTAGGGAAGTTTACTGTTGGGAATGTGCCATCTGGCCATACTTGTTCTGCCACAATGTGAGGTTGTGGAAGACCTGCTTTGGTTAAGGTTTTGCTTAATACTTCATAGCCTACACCGTGCATCGCGGTATAAACGTAGTTAATGTCTGCTTGAGGTTCTTTAGCAAGAGAAGCGGTTTTTTCAATATAAGCGTTAACCACTTCATCATCTAGCACAACATAATCTTGACTACGTGGTAAATCTTTTACATTGCCTGCTGCTACTTTGTCGATTAATGCCGCGATATCTTTATCTGCAGGAGAAACGATTTGGCCACCGCCGTTCGCTTTACCTAAATAAACTTTATAACCATTATCTTCTGGTGGGTTGTGACTTGCAGTCACCATGACACCTGCGGTGGTATCAAAATATTGGATTGCGTAAGCTAATACTGGCGTTGGTAATTTACGTGGAAGTAAATAAGCTTTCACGCCTGCACCCGCCATGATTTCAGCGGTATCACGTGCGAAAACATCAGAGTTTTTACGACCATCGTAACCAATCACGATGGAAGGTTGTTTGTCGTAATCTTTTAAATAATCTGCTAAACCGCCCGCAGCTTGTGCCACTAAAACACGGTTCATACCCATAGGGCCTGCTTGTAATGGTCCACGAAGCCCCGCAGTACCAAATTGTAAACGGCCACTAAAGCGAGCTTGTAATTCAGATTGTGCTTTTTCATCACCATTTTTCGCCGCCGTTAAAAGTGCGGTTAATTCTGCGTGAGTTTCTGCATCAGGATCTTGATTTAACCAGTTTTGTGCAATATCAAAAAGCGTTGTCATGATGTTTTCTCCTTGTAAAAACTAATTCTTGTTAGACTAGCTGAAAATGACTTTAATTTAAATGGCTATTTTGCTTTTTTACTGAAAATTTAAGCTTTTTTTGATCGCAACCGTTTTCTCAGATATAAAAACGGCGTAAAAATATTTACGCCGTGAGAGTGATATAAATTTATATAAAATAATAAAAATTAGAGAAGAAGGGCAGAACCCCATTTAATAATATCAAAGAAGAATTTGTTTTGATTGGTGGCAATACCATCACCCGTTTTCTTCAATGTGCCGTCATCATTTTTCGTTTCATCTACCATGCCATTTACATACTGGCCTTTCACCACATCTAAGTCTTCTTTTGCCTGAGTACGTAAGATTTGGCAAGCTTTTGGCTCTAATGCATCGACATCACCAAGTTCTGCGCGGAATTTCTTAAATTGATAGGTCGCATAATTCATCGATTTTTCATCTTTTTGAATCATTTTCACATAGTCTTCACCGATGATTTTTTCTAACGGATAGAAAAAGACATATTGGGAATGAATATAGCTATCTTCTTTGGCAAAATGTTGTTGCTGAATACGAGTTAAATTCGGATAGATACATTGCTCAGCTTGTTTACTTGCTACAGCCCATGTTTTCGCATTGGCATCAGACAGGAGATAGTCTGCTTGTGCGAATTCAGCAGGAATAGTTGATTGTGATGAACCAAATAAACTACAAGCATTTAATAACATGATGCTACTTAAAAAAATAATTTTTTTCACTTAAATTTCCTTACTAAAGTTGGAATGGCGGAATTTTAACAATAACGACATAATTGTAAAGTCTTCAGTAGTTGATTTTCTTTCCTGAAGTAAGAAACTTCCGCTATAATGACCGCACTTTTTACACTTATAAAGGAAAGAACAATGCAAAATCCAAAAGATGATGTTTTATATGCACCAGTTGAGTGGGTTGATCATAGTGAAGGTTATACCGATATTCGTTTCCACAAATCGACAGACGGTATTGCAAAAATCACCATTAACCGTCCTGAAGTGCGCAATGCATTTCGTCCGCAAACAGTTAAAGAAATGATCCATGCATTTTCTAACGCTCGTTTCGATGAAAAAATTGGCGTGATTGTGTTAACCGGTGAAGGCGAAAAAGCATTCTGTTCTGGTGGTGACCAAAAAATTCGTGGTGACTACGGCGGTTACAAAGATGAAAGTGGTGTGCATCATTTAAATGTATTGGATTTCCAACGTGATATTCGGACTTGTCCAAAACCAGTTGTAGCAATGGTGGCAGGTTACGCAATTGGTGGCGGCCACGTACTTCATATGTTATGTGATTTAACCATTGCAGCAGAGAATGCGATTTTTGGTCAAACTGGTCCTAAAGTAGGTTCATTTGACGGTGGTTGGGGCGCAAGCTATATGGCGCGTTTAGTTGGTCAGAAAAAAG
>CABSZQ010000084.1 GCA_902482195.1 uncultured Haemophilus sp. | reverse complement strand
CTTTAACACAATTTGATGGTGAACGTGCATTGATTGTTTATACGGATGCACAAGCAGAGCTTTATAATCTCAAACAAATTGAGCGTTTATTGAAAGAAGAAGGCACGAATTCAACTTTAAATGGTGCGGTATTAATTAGCGATTGGGCGCCAACAGGTCGTGCAGATGATAAAGCCAATACAGAGATCCGTTATAAAATTGAACAAGTTACGGCGCAAGATGCGAGTGCGTTAGCGGTTTCTGTCGAGCAAATGCGTCGTGATGGCGTAATTTACACCCCAAATCAAGCAGATAAACAGCGCTATGCATCTGATCGTTTAAATCGTTTTGTTTCGGCGCTCACTAGCGCTTATAACAAGCAACAACAAGATTTAAGTAGTGCTTCTGTAGGACCTTTCCAATCTGGTTTAATTACTGATACGAATGGCAGAATGGCATTGGGTATGGATGCAAGCTTTGGTCAAGCATGGCAACGTTTAGGTTCGGCTTTACCGAAATTAGGCTTTAAAGCCACATCGGAATCTGCTGGCCGTGGCTATCGCGAGTTAAAATATAAACCATTGGATAAACAAGAGTGGTTACGTTTAGGTGTGAATCCGCCTAATCTAGAAAAAGGCGTTTACCAAATGCAAATTTCTGCGGTGGGTAAACAAAGTGCGGTCGTGATCACTGATGAAGATGGCAAGGCATTACCAAATGAAGCTGCTCAATCCTTGTATTCAGCATTAAGTGTATTACTTGCACAATAATATGAGTTGAGAAATAAAAAGTGCAGTTCAATTTGACCGCACTTTTTTATTAGAAAAAATTTATTCAGCTTTCACGCCTAAGTTACCTATTTTTACGCCGAGGTTACCGAGTGAAACGGGGTCCAAATAATCCCCCAAGAACTTGAATAACTCGCTTAATTCTGTAAATGAGCGTTTGATTTTTACTTGATCTTCTACTTTACGCACAAATTCATAACGCACATTTTCGCCTTCAAAATAAGCCGTGAGCGTGAGATAAATGGTTTCAAAAAAGTGGCTTTGAGCACCTTCTTCACCCGGATCACTGATACGGACATTCCAAGTATTGTTAAATAAAACTTTTGTTTTGATTGACATATAGACTTCCTCTGTTTGTTATTTTTTATACTGAAATTGAAACGAAAAACCCGATGATAAAATTTCTGAAATCAAAAACTTTATCATCGGGCTTTTCAAACCAATTGCTCGCATATTTTGCTTTGCGTTGGTAACTGCCTTTACCTTTACGTTTTTTCTCAACGCGTTGGCGGAATAATTTGTCGTGTAATAGTGCCATCACGGCATTATCTTTCACGACACCTTTGGTGTGTTGATAAATGGGCTGATTTTCAACCGCACTTTTTGTTTTTTTTGTCATATTTACCTCTAAAAAATTGCCGTGAAGTCTTTCACGGCAAGTCATTATAGCGAAAATGAATAGAATTACAAAATGGCGAGTACGCTTTCAGGCGGTCGTCCAATTTTAGCTTTTTCACCTTTTACCACAATCGGGCGTTCTAATAGGGCTGAATTTTCACTGATGGCTTTTAATAAATCATCATTCGTTAATGCAGGATTATCTAACCCTAATGATTGATAAAGCTCATCCTTGGTACGCATCATTTTTCTGACATCATCTAATCCTAATTTATTAGCCAGTTGCTGTAATGCTTCAACAGAGTAGTGTTGTTGTAAATAAAGTTCAATCGTCGGTTGAATGCCTTTTTCTTCTAATAAAGCTAAGGTTTCACGGCTTTTTGAACAGCGCGGATTATGATAAATCTTAACAGACATAACGTTTCCTTCTATTTTATGTTGAATGAGTGGATATAGGATTGATTCAAATTTTAACTTATAATGACAAAAAATACTTGTTTAGGAAGACTTTATGTTAGAAATGCTAAAAAATTGGTATAGCCGTCGCTTAAGCGATCCACAGGCGATGGGGCTACTTGCCATTTTGTTGTTTGGCTTTATTGCGATTTATTTCTTTAGTGATTTAATCGCTCCGTTGCTGATTGCCATTGTATTAGCATATTTATTGGAAATGCCGATTAATTTTCTAACGAAAAAATTAAAATTTCCTCGAATGCTCGCTACGCTAGTCATTTTTGGTGGATTTATAACCTTGGCGTTATTAATTTTCTTCGGGCTTGTGCCAACATTATGGAATCAAACCATTTCCTTATTAAGCGATTTGCCAGCCATGTTCAATAAGTTACATGAATGGTTGTTAGCCCTTCCTGAGCATTATCCTGAACTCATTGATTACACCATGATTGATACCTTTTTCAGTGCCGCTCGTGCGAAGATTTTGGGCTATGGCGAGTCTGCAGTGAAATTGTCGATTAGTTCATTAATGAACCTGGTATCACTGGGTATTTATGCATTTTTAGTGCCATTAATGATGTTCTTTATGCTGAAAGATAAAAGCGAACTTCTTGCGGGTGTGAGCCGATTTTTGCCTAAAAATCGTATTTTGGCATCAAGAGTATGGAATGAAATGCAGCAACAAATTGCGAATTATATTCATGGTAAGTTGTTGGAAATTTTGATTGTCGGTGTGGTGACTTACATCATCTTTTTAAGCTTTGGTTTAAATTATCCACTCTTGCTTTCTGTTGCCGTTGGGCTTTCTGTATTAGTGCCTTATATCGGCGCGGTATTGGTGACGATTCCTGTTGCTTTAGTTGCGATGTTCCAGTTTGGCATTTCCCCAACGTTTTGGTATTTAATTGTGGCCTTTGCGGTGAGTCAACTTCTCGATGGAAACTTGTTGGTACCGTATTTATTCTCTGAAGTCGTTAATTTACACCCTTTAGTCATCATTATTTCAGTGCTGATTTTTGGCGGGTTATGGGGATTCTGGGGCGTATTCTTTGCGATTCCATTGGCAACGCTCGTCAAAGCTGTGATAAATGCATTGCCGGATTAGACAGGATTAAAACGATAAAAAGAAAGCTGACGAAAGTCAGCTTTTTTGTTCTTTTAATTTTTGGATATCCAGAATTTCGACACAATCTATTGTCCCTGCTTTAATACGCCATTTAATATTAAATTCGTACAGACTAATACCGTAAATACGATCGGTTTCTTTACCTTGTTGATAAGCTGGGCGGGGATCTTGTGCGATCACTTCCGTAATGAATCTTGCTAAGTGCGGTCGATTTTTATGATATTTTTCCACCGCACTTTGGGCGATTTCTGTAAATTCAACGCTTAATTTCGCAGGTGGTTTTTCTTGTGCAAAACTTGATTTTGCCTCAGGCTCGCTATCAGCATAGGCAATATAAGGTTTAATATCAAAAATAGGTGTGCCATCGACAAGATCCACGGAACCCAAATGCAGAAAAACACGCCCATGAATACATTCCACTTGGCGTAATTCTACTTTGGATAAGCCTAGCGGATTAGGGCGATGCGTAGCGCGTGAAGCAAATACGCCGACACGTTGATTGCCGCCTAAACGAGGGGGGCGAACAGTGGATTGCCATTTCCCATGGGGCACTTTGTCAAATTGGAAAATAAGCCAAAGATGGCTAAATTGCTCTAAGCCTCTCACTGCCTCTGGCGAATTATAAGGGGGGAGCAGTTCCACAATACCAATGCCATCCTGTACTAAATCTGGCTGTCGTGGTACTGAGAATTTTTCTTTGTAAGGGGTGTGAATCACCGCAATTGGGTGAAGAGTCAGTGTTAAATCATTCATAAAAAGGCAATTTCCGTGTAGAATACGCCCTTTATTGTAATCAAAAGTGCGGTCAAAAAAAATGACAAATCATAAATTGAAAATGTGGTGGGAAACCGCTCGCCCAAAAACCTTGCCTTTGGCATTAGCTTCTATTTTTACCGGCTCTGCATTGGCATATTGGGCGGATAAAGAGAGTTTTAATCTTACCGTAATGTTACTTTGCTTACTTACTACTATTTTATTGCAAGTACTTTCTAACTTTGCTAACGATTACGGCGATCATCAAAAAGGGTCAGATACCGAAGAACGTATTGGACCTTTACGTGGTATTCAGCAAGGTGCAATTTCTGCGAATGAGCTTAAATGGGGCTTAATTTTAATGGCGGTAGGTTCATTTTTCTCCAGCGCATTCTTAATTGGTATCGCATATCAAAGTCTGACTGATTTATTGGTCTTTGCTGGTTTGGGTATTCTTGCCATTATTGCTGCCATTACTTATACCGTAGGCGCGAAACCTTATGGTTATTTAGGTTTAGGCGATTTGTCTGTTTTGCTCTTTTTTGGACTATTAGGTGTGGGTGGAACTTATTATCTACAAACTCACAGCATTGATAGCTTAATTATTTTACCTGCGTTAGGCTCAGGTTTATTAGCAACAGCCGTTTTAAATATCAATAATTTACGTGATATTGAGCAAGATGCGAAAGTAGGGAAAAATACCCTGGTTGTGCGTATTGGCCCGAAGAAAGGACGCATTTATCACTGTGTTTTATTAAGCGCTGCCGCTTTATGTTATGTGCTATTTGCGGCATCAACAGCGTTTAGTCCTTGGCATTTCTTATTTTTATTAGCATTTCCATTGTTATTAAAACATGCATTATTTGTTTATCGAAGCAAAGAGCCTACGGTGTTGCGTCCTATGCTAGCACAGATGTCAATGATTTCTTTATTTATCAATATCTTGTTTAGTTTAGGCTTGCTTATCGGCTAAATCGGCTTATACTAGAGAAAAAATTTTACCGACAAGGGGAACATTATGTATATCGATACTTCAGAACTTTGTGATATTTATGCTGATCAAGTAGATGTGGTTGAGCCAATTTTTTCTAGCTTTGGTGGCGTCAGCAATTTCTACGGCAAAGTGACGACAGTAAAATGTTTTGAAAATAATGGATTAATTGCCGAGATCCTTGAAGAAAATGGTGAAGGCAGAGTGCTTGTCGTAGATGGTGGTGGTGCAGTACGCCGTGCTTTAATTGATGCTGAGCTTGCACAACTTGCCGCAGATAATGACTGGGCGGGCATTATTGTTTATGGTGCAGTGCGTCAAATTCAACAGCTTGAAAATATTGATATTGGTATTCATGCGCTTGCACCAATTCCAGTTGGCGCAGATGAAAATAATCATGGTGAAAGTGATCTTCCAGTGAATTTTGGTGGCGTGACGTTTTTCCCTGAAGATTACATTTATGCCGATTTGACAGGTATTATTCTTTCACAAGAAGCATTAGATTTAGAAGATTTCGAAGAAGAATAATTTTGAAATTATTGACCTTTTTAAAGTGCGGTTAGAAATAACCGCACTTTTTTTGTTAAAATTTTTTTGAACAAGATCACATTTTAAACATTTGTTAGTTGAAAGTTTGTAACATTCATTTAACATCGCAAATAGTTCATCTGTAATCAGTTTGGAGGGACTCATGAACGAAACAAACACAACAAAAAATTATAAAAGTGGGATTATCTTTCTGCTGGCGATAGCCTGTTTTTTTATTTTGTTAAAAGCCTTACCTTTCGCGCCTAAGGAAAATGCTGGTTTAGCATTATTAGCCTTTGTAGCGATCCTTTGGTTAACTGAAGCATTACATGTAACGGTTACTGCGCTATTAGTGCCTTTACTTGCGATTGCACTTGACTTGGTGACAACTAAACAAGCTTTAGTAGCCTTTGCGGATCCAACCATTTTCTTATTCTTTGGTGGATTTGCTTTAGCGACAGCATTGCATATGCAAAAGCTTGATAAAATGATAGCTAATAAAATCATGGCAATGGCTCGTGGTAATTTATTGGTTGCTGTGATGTACCTTTTCTCTATTACTGCTTTCCTTTCTATGTGGATGAGTAACACTGCGACAGCTGCAATGATGTTACCTTTAGCCATGGGGATCTTAAGCCAACTTGATAAAGAAAAAGAACACAATACTTATGTTTTCGTATTATTGGGTATTGCATATAGTGCGAGTATTGGTGGTATGGGGACATTAGTGGGTAGTCCACCAAATGCGATCGTCGCAAGTAACTTACATTTAACCTTCTCAGATTGGTTATGGTATGGCTTGCCAATTATGATTATTTTGATGCCATTAATGGTTGGTACACTTTTCATTGTATTTAAACCAAAACTTAACTTACGTTTTGAGCAAAACTTTGAACGTATTGAAATGAATGGCCAACGCGTTTTAACGCTTGTAATTTTTGCTGTAATTGCACTTTGCTGGGTATTTAGTAGCTATATTAATCCAATGATTTCAGG
>CABSZQ010000083.1 GCA_902482195.1 uncultured Haemophilus sp. | reverse complement strand
GGAGCATGCCATTGACTGTTCGTTATTGCTAGAAGGGGAGGCTGACTCCCGTTTCCGTACGTTACGTAGCCACAAAAACCGTTTTGGTGCGGTGAATGAGCTGGGCGTATTTGGTATGACAGAGCAAGGCTTGCGCGAGGTGAAAAATCCATCGGCAATTTTCTTAAGTCGAGGCGATGAACAAACACCAGGTAGCTCAGTAATGGTACTTTGGGAAGGGACACGTCCGCTTTTAGTGGAAATTCAAGCGTTAGTTGATCATTCCATGCTTGCTAACCCGCGTCGTGTGGCAGTGGGGTTAGAGCAAAATCGTTTGGCCTTATTGCTTGCGGTATTGCATCGTCATGGTGGATTACAAATGTCGGATCAAGATGTTTTTGTGAATGTCGTTGGTGGGGTAAAAGTTGGGGAAACTGGCGCGGATCTTGCGTTATTGCTTGCATTAATTTCCAGCTTCCGTAATCGACCGTTACCACAAGATTTAGTTGTCTTTGGTGAAGTAGGGCTAGCAGGTGAAATTCGGCCAGTAACTAGCGGTCAAGAACGCATTAGTGAAGCCGCAAAACATGGTTTTAAACGCGCGATTGTCCCTTTCGCCAATAAACCGAAAAGTGCAGTTGAGAATATGGAAGTTTTTACGGTGAAAAAACTCGCTGATGCACTTGCCATTTTGGATAATTTCTAAAAAAACGTTGTCCTATGGTTGTCGGATTACTGAAAGTTTTTGATAAATTAGATAGAATATGCGCCGTACATAAGGAAAGGTTATGGAAAAGAAATTAAATAAAGCGTTGGATAGCATTGATATCAAAATCTTAAATGAATTACAACGCAACGGTAAAATCTCTAATATTGATTTATCAAAGAAAGTTGGGTTATCACCAACGCCTTGTTTAGAAAGGGTAAAACGCCTAGAAAAACAAGGTGTGATTATGGGCTATCGGGCGCTATTAAATCCTGAATTACTGGATGCGCCTTTATTGGTGATCGTTGAAATTACGCTCGTGCGTGGTAAACCGGATGTTTTTGAAGAGTTTAATGCCGCGATTCAAGCGCTTGATGAAATTCTCGAATGTCATTTGGTATCAGGTGATTTCGATTATTTGCTCAAAACACGTGTAGCGGATATGGCGGCATATCGAAAATTATTGGGTACCACATTATTGCGCTTACCTGGTGTGAATGACACCCGAACTTATGTTGTAATGGAAGAAGTGAAACAAACTAATTATCTCGTACTAAAATAAAAATGATTAAACGAATTACAAAACGATTTACACCGAAACAATATTTAGCAGAATTATTACTCGGATTGACCGCACTTTTAGGTTTATATTTAATCGTGGCATGGTCAAGCTATACGCCATTAGATAACTCTTGGTCTACAGCAAGTTTTCAAACTGAAACCATCAATAAAGCTGGTGCTTTTGGTGCTTGGTTAATTGATGCGTTTTTTGTTTTTCTCGGCTATGTAGGTCATCTCATTCCGTTTGTCATTTTCATTGTACCGATTTATTTACTGAAAACCAAAGCGGTGCATTCTCTCTCTGTAACCCGTATTGCATTACGTTCCTTTGGCTTTATTGCTCTCATCATTGGCTTAACTATGATGGCAACATTGTTGCTTTCAAATACGAACTACTATTTAGCTGGTGGCGTATTTGGTGGCAGCTTAGTGGTGAATTTATATCCTACACTCGGTAAGTTTGGCTGTATTTTAGTGGGCTTTATCTGTGCAGTTGTAGGCTTTATTTTCTGTTCTGGTGCATCATTAATTCGTTTAATTGTAAAATTCTACCATTGGCTGACAATGAAAAATCAGCCGGCAGAAGAGGAGCATGCAGAATATACTTCTGTAGATGATCTTGAACAAATTGTGATTGAGGCACCTCAACAACTGGCTTTCTCTGATTCTCAATTGGAAACTGAATCTACAGAAGATGAAAAAGAGGAGAGAGCTGAAAATACCTTTGTTAAGCCTGAGCAACTCATTAATATTAGTGGGCTATCCTCACCGAGTGCTTCAGAGCCGGCAGATGTTGAAAAATTAGAAGATAAGTTTAAAGGCTTCACGGTTGAATCTGACAATTTACCGAATGTGTCTATTTCTGCCTCTTCTTCTGTTGAATTACCAACAAAAGAAGATTTTTCAGCAACATGGAAAAATTCACAAGTGAATTCTCAAAGTGCGGATGATTCAGATGATATTTTTGAAGAAAATGTCATACCAAAAGTGTCACTAAAAACACCTGAAAATACGACCGCACTTTATCCAACTTATGATGAACCTTTAGAATCAGACAATGATGGTTTAGAAGATGAATTAGCCCGTCAGTTTGCTGCACAAGAGCAAGCTCGTATGCAAGAAATGGAAGTGCGTGCAAAAGCCTCAAATGCTGAAGATGCATTAAAAGTGATCTTGAATGAGCCGACAGCTTCACCAGTTAAAGCGCGTGAAATTCATATTGAGAATGCAACTGAAACAACCTATAAGCCGTATTCTGATACGCTTATACACCCCGCATTCCAACAACCAACGAATAAACGTGAAAAACCAACGACACCATTACCAAGTTTAGATTTACTTGAGCATCGTCCAACGCAGGCTCAAGATATTACGCGTGAAGAAATTTTAGACACATCCGCACGCATAGAACAACAATTAAAGAATTTTAATGTCAAAGCAACGGTACAAGATGTGCTAGTTGGCCCTGTGGTGACTCGTTATGAGCTTGAATTACAACCGGGTGTAAAAGCATCTAAAGTAACCAGTATTGATACCGATTTAGCACGTGCATTGATGTTCCGTGCGATCCGTGTGGCAGAAGTGATTCCAGGTAAGCCTTATATCGGTATTGAAACGCCGAATGCGCACCGTCAAATAGTACCATTGCGTGATGTGCTCGATAGTAATGAATTCCGTTCATCAACATCATTGCTTTCAATGGCTTTGGGTAAAGATATTAGTGGAAAACCCGTTGTGGTTGATTTGGATAAAATGCCTCACTTGCTTGTTGCGGGCTCAACAGGCTCGGGTAAATCTGTTGGGGTGAATACCATGATTTTAAGTTTGCTTTTCCGTGTGACACCGGATGAAGTGAAATTTATTATGATTGACCCGAAAGTGGTTGAGCTTTCTATTTATAACGATATCCCGCACTTGCTTACCCCTGTGGTGACGGATATGAAAAAAGCGGCGAATGCATTGCGTTGGTGCGTAGATGAAATGGAACGTCGTTATCAATTATTGTCAGCCTTACGTGTGCGTAACATTGAAGGGTATAACGAAAAAATTGAAGAATATGAAAAACTCAATATGCCAATTCCAAACCCAATTTGGAAACCGGGCGATACAATGGATAAGATGCCGCCTCCATTAGAAAAATTGAGTTATATTGTCGTGATTGTTGATGAGTTTGCTGACTTAATGATGGTTGCAGGCAAACAAATTGAAGAGTTAATTGCTCGCTTAGCACAAAAAGCCCGTGCGATTGGTATTCACTTGATTTTAGCAACACAACGCCCTTCGGTAGATGTGATTACTGGTTTGATTAAGGCCAATATTCCAAGCCGTATTGCCTTTACAGTGGCAAGTAAAATTGACTCTAGAACGATTCTGGATCAAGGCGGTGCGGAAGCCTTATTGGGCCGAGGAGACATGTTATATTCAGGTCAAGGTTCTTCGGATCTTGTTCGTGTACATGGTGCCTTTATGAGTGATGATGAGGTGGCGCGTGTAGCAGATGATTGGCGTGCACGTGGTAAACCAAATTATATTGATGGCATTTTAGACGGTGCGGACGATGAAGACTCTGGTGAAAAATCAACGGCAAGCAGTGGCGATCTTGATGCATTATTTGATGAAGTCGTTGAGTTTGTCTTAAGTACAGGCAATACATCGACTTCTTATGTTCAACGTAAATTTAGTGTTGGGTTTAACCGAGCGGCTCGAATTATGGATCAGCTCGAAGAACAAGGTATTTTAGGCCCAATGAAAAATGGAAAACGAGAAATTTTAGCTCGACGTTCCGAATATTAATTCTCTTAAGTTTCACTTTACAAAAAGGAAAGTAGAATGAAAAAAACATTATTAAAAATGACCGCACTTACAGCACTTTTAAGTGCAAGTAACTTTGCTTTTGCTGATGCTGCAGATGAGCTGCAAAATCGCTTAAATCAAGTGACGGTATTAAGTGCTGATTTCTCACAAACCGTGACTTCTGCTGGTGGTAAAAACGTTCAACAAGGAAGTGGAAAACTTCAAATTAAACGTCCAAATCTTTTCCGTATGGATACCAAATCACCGCAAGAAACACAAATTATTGCAGATGGTAAAACCCTTTGGTATTACGATCCATTTGTGCAACAAGTCACTGCTCAATGGGTGAAGGATGCGGTAAATAATACACCTTTCGTGCTTTTAACCAGTAACGATAAAAGCCACTGGAATCAGTATTCAGTGACGCAGAATGCGGATACCTTTGTGTTAAAGCCAAAAGCGAAAAATAGCAATATTAAACAATTTGATATTCGCGTAGATGCAAATGGTGTGTTAAAAAATTTCAGTACCACAGAAAAAGATGGTCAAACCAATCTTTATGTGTTGCGTAACATTACGAATCAAACACTAGCTGATAGTTTATTCCAGTTTAGCGTACCGAAAGGCGTGGAATTGGATGACCAACGCAAAGGTAAAAAATAATCCATAAGGTGTGAATGATAATCTTCACACCTTTTGCTTATTAAGGAAAGAATATGTCTAATCTTAATTTTGATTTTGCTGAAAATGACTTTCGCCCTTTAGCTGCCCGTATGCGACCAACTAATTTGGATCAATATTATGGTCAGACGCACTTAATTGGGGAAGGAAAACCGCTTCGTAAAGCAATTCAAGCAGGGCATGTTCATTCTATGATTCTGTGGGGACCACCGGGTACAGGTAAAACAACGCTGGCGGAAATTATTGCTCATCGTATTAATGCAGAAGTTGAACGAATTTCAGCGGTGACAAGTGGCGTGAAAGAAATTCGAGAATCGATTGAGCGCGCGAAACAAAATCGACTAGCAGATCGCCAAACGATTTTATTTGTGGATGAAGTGCATCGCTTTAACAAAAGCCAACAAGATGCATTTTTACCCCATATTGAAGATGGGACGATTATTTTTATTGGTGCTACAACGGAAAATCCTTCCTTTGAATTAAATAATGCATTGCTTTCTCGTGCGAGAGTTTATCTCCTTAAGTCATTGACAGTGGCTGAAATCGAACAAGTTCTGCAACAAGCCATTTCTGATCCTGAGCGAGGATTAGGTAAAGAGCGGTTAATTTTAGAAGAGAATTTACTACAGGTATTAGCTGAATATGTGAATGGTGATGCGCGCCTGGCTTTAAACTGCCTTGAATTGATGGTGGACATGGCTCCTGAAACAGAAAACGGCAAAAAATTAGACCGCACTTTGTTGAAAGAAGTATTAGGTGAACGACAAGCGCGTTTTGATAAACAAGGCGATCTTTTTTATGATTTGATTTCTGCTTTACATAAATCAATTCGAGGCTCCGCAGCAGATGCAGCACTTTATTGGTATGCACGAATTATCACTGCAGGAGGCGATCCTCTTTATGTTGCAAGACGTTTATTAGCGATTGCATCAGAAGATGTGGGAAATGCTGATCCTCGTGCAATGCAAGTGGCTCTAGCGGCTTGGGATTGTTTTACGAGGGTGGGCGCTTATGAAGGAGAGCGAGCTATTGCTCAAGCCATTATTTATTTAGCGGTGGCTCCGAAGAGTAATGCGGTTTACAACGCATTTAATGCGGCAAAACAACATGCAAAAGAGCTTCCTGATTTCGATGTGCCACCTCATTTACGTAATGCACCAACGGCTTTAATGAAAGAATTGGGCTATGGCGCTGAATATCGCTATGCACATGATGAGCCAAATGCTTATGCCGCTGGAGAAAATTACTTCCCACCAGAACTGAAAGATACTCAATATTATTTCCCAACTAACCGAGGTATGGAAATTCAAATTAAAGAAAAGCTTGAGCGCTTACAAGAGCAAGATAAAAACTCGTCAAAAAAACGCTACAAATAGTTTCTTCCAAAGTGGTAAATATAAAAAAAGTGCGATCAAATTTGACCGCACTTTGATCTGCACCCCAAAACCTGGACACCTAATTTGAGGTGCAGATTATGTCCTACTCTTATCAATTTCGTTTGAAAATTATCAAACTCGTCAC
>CABSZQ010000082.1 GCA_902482195.1 uncultured Haemophilus sp. | reverse complement strand
GCATTATTCGAAGGTATTGAAGCTTAATCTATTGATTTCATTTATTCTATCTAAGGTCTGTTTTTACAGACCTTTTTTGTTTATTAATTAAACAACTTTCATTTAATATAACTAAATGAAATAATTCATAAATAAATAATACTTTTCTTTTCTTTTTCGCTTCTTATAATTTATTTCACTTTCGTTATTTATCTAAAAAAGGAACACTTATGAAAAAATCATTTTTTAGTACCGCACTTTTAGCGGCAGGATTAGCCCTTTCTACTTTTGCTAACGCCGGTGAAATTGCTGATCGCGTTGAACAAACTAAAACCTTATTAGTCGGTACTGAGGGTACTTACGCACCATTTACTTTCCACGATAAAGATGGCAAGTTAACAGGTTTCGATGTGGAAATTATCGAAAAAGTTGCGCAAAAATTAGGTTGGAAAGTCGAATTTAAAGAAACCGCTTGGGACGGCATGTATGCAGGTTTGAACGCAAAACGCTTTGATGTTATTGCGAACCAAACCAATCCAAGCCCAGAACGTTTAAAAAAATATGATTACAGTGCACCTTATAACTACTCTGCTGGCGTAATCGTGACGAAAGCTGATAACGATAGCATTAAATCATTCCCTGATTTAAAAGGTAAAAAATCTGCCCAGTCTGCAACCAGTAACTGGAGCAAAGATGCACGTGATAATGGTGCAATTATTGTGACCGTTGATAGCTTGGCGCAAAACCTTGAAGCAGTGAAACAAGGTCGTGTTGATGCCACAGTAAACGATAAGCTTGCAGTATTAGATTACTTCAAAAAACAACCTAACTCAGGCTTAAAAATTGCTGTAGAAAGTGATAAAAAAATCCCAACTGGTTTTGCTTTCTTGAAAGGTGAAGAACCGCTTATTGCAAAAGTGAACCAAGCACTTGAAGAACTACGCAAAGACGGAACTTTAAAACAACTTTCAATCAAATGGTTTGGCGATGACATTACTCAATAATTGGTTAGCAAGCCTTCCATTTATGACCACAGAACGAGCTGATTATGTAATCAGCTCGTTTTGGCCTATGATGGAAGGGGCAATTTTATATACGATTCCCCTGGCGGTCATTTCCTTCTTTTGCGGTTTATTCATTGCGGTTATCGTGGCTGTGATTTGCACATTACCGCATCCCAATTTAATGACCAAAATTCTGCAGGGCATTTGCCGCACTTATATTTCAATTATTCGTGGCACGCCAATGTTGGTGCAGATCTTCATTATTTTCTACGGTTTACCTGAAGTTGGCATCAAACTTGAGCCTTTCCCAACTGCAATTATTGCATTCTCCATTAATATTGGTGCTTATGCAGCAGAAACCGTGAGAGCCTCTATTCTTGCTATTCCTAAAGGTCAATGGGAAGCCTCTTATGCGATAGGCATGAATTACACACAAGCTTTCGTGCGTACCATTATGCCGCAAGCTTTACGTATTTCCGTCCCTTCGCTATCAAACACATTCATTAGCACGGTGAAAGATACTTCTCTTGCTTCACTCGTTTGGATCGCTGAATTATTCCGTGTGGCGCAAAACATCACGGCTGAAAACTATGAGTTTATTTTAATTTATAGTGAAGCAGCTCTCATTTATTGGGTATTCTGTTTTGTGCTGTCGATGGGGCAAACCCGTTTAGAAAAACGCCTTTCTCGCCATTTATAAGGACTGGTTATGTTAAAAGTCACGAATATTCAGAAAAGTTTTAATGGCCACCATGTATTAAAAGGCATTGATTTTAAAATTAATAAAGGTGAAGTTGTTGCCATTCTGGGTCCGTCAGGTTCAGGCAAAACGACCTTTTTACGCTGTTTAAATTTACTCGAACGCCCGGAAAAAGGTGTATTAGCATTTACTGATGGAAGCTTAACTATTGATTTCAGCAAGAAGATCAGCAAATCCGATGAACTAAAATTGCGTCGACGTTCCTCAATGGTGTTCCAACAATACAATCTATTTCCCCATCGCACTGCACTCGAAAATGTGATGGAGGGCATGGTGGTTGTGCAAAAACAACCGAAAGAAACTGCACGTGAAAAAGCATTGGCATTATTGGAAAAAGTTGGTTTAAAAGCAAAAGCGGATTTATATCCCTCTCAACTGTCTGGTGGTCAACAGCAACGTGTCGGGATCGCCCGAGCTTTAGCAGTTAAACCCGATATTATCTTATTAGATGAGCCCACTTCTGCCCTCGATCCAGAGCTCGTTGGTGAAGTGTTACAGGCACTCAAAATGCTCGCACAAGAAGGTTGGACAATGATTATTGTCACCCATGAGTTGAATTTTGCCAAAGACGTGGCTGATCGTGTGATTCTCATGGAAAATGGTCAAGTTGTTGAACAAAATACCGCGGTTGAATTCTTCAGTCATCCACAGCAAGAGCGCACCAAACAATTCTTATTGCAAGCTAAAATGCCAATGGAATTCGAAGATTATTGTATTTAATCAAACTTCTAAATATAAAAAGAGCGGTCAAAAAACACCATGAATTTTGACCGCTCTTTCTATTTGAATAAATTACATAATGGCGTTATAGAATACTGCTGCTAAAGCCGCCCCGATAAATGGCCCTATAACCGGCACCCAACTGTATCCCCAGTCAGCTTTAGTTTTTAATGTACCACCCAGGAAAAGACCTAAGGTTAAGCGCGGACCAAGATCTCGAGCAGGGTTGTTCGCAGAGCCGGTTGTTCCACCTAAGCTTAAACCTATTGCCCAAACTAAAATGGCTACTGGTAATGCCCCGATAGAGCCTAAACCAATTGGCGTGCTTTCTGCTGTGCCAGGTAAAGTGATATTTGCCCCCGCAAGATAGAAAACCACGAAAACAAGCACGAAGGTACCAACAATTTCGTTCACTAAGTTGATTGGATAGTTACGAATTGCTGGTTCAGTACAGAAACAAGCGCGTTTTAAACCCTCTTCTTCGGTCGCTGCAAAGTGATCTTTATACATAATATAAACCAACAACGCACCTACCATGCCCCCCACAACTTGTGCCGCGATGTAGCCTGGTACCAGTTCCCAAGCAAATGCACCCTTCATTGCCACACCAAGTGTTACCGCTGGATTTAAGTGCGCCCCACTGTAAGGACCTGTCACAACGACGGCCACATACACTGCAAATGCCCACGCGGTAGTAATCACAATCCAACCAGAACTTTGCCCTTTCGTTTTATTTAAACATACGTTGGCTACCACACCGTTACCTAACAGGATTAAGAGCGCTGTGCCAAAAAATTCTGCAAAATAGGCATTCATAAGAGAATCTCCAAATAATGATTAACTTAATGATTTCATTAAAGAAATCTTGTTTTGCAATTCGTTTCGTTGTTTGATCAAATATTGAGATACTCAAAGTGAGTGGCGCCATTATCTAGTTTTTTACCAATTAATTCAATAGATGAAACCGATCTATTTTCTAGAAATGAGACAATGATCACGTTATTTTGTGCGTTAATACGAGTATCCATATTTTTTAAGGGGAAAATCTGTGATAGCAATCACAAAACCCAACATTGCTTGTTCCAATTAGATTCGAATTCAATTAAGTTAGGTTCGCAATTTGTTCGTTTAAGCTCAAAATTTCTTCATTCATTTAATGAGAGTGCCAAGCACTCTAAGGAATAGAACCATGACAGACAAAAAATACATCATCGCTTTGGACCAAGGTACCACAAGCTCTCGTGCAGTATTATTAGATCACAATGCGAATGTTGTCGAAATCGCCCAACGTGAATTTACACAAATTTATCCACGCGCAGGCTGGGTGGAACATAATCCAATGGAAATTTGGGCAACACAAAGTTCAACATTAAACGAAGTCGTTGCAAAAGCAGGCATTACCTCAGATGAAATTGCGGCAATTGGTATTACTAACCAACGTGAAACCACCATCGTGTGGGAAAAAGCAACCGGCACACCGGTTTATAACGCGATTGTGTGGCAATGTCGTCGTACCGCAGATATTACAGACAAACTTAAAGCGGATGGTCACGAAGAATATATCCGCAACACCACAGGGTTAGTGGTGGACCCATACTTCTCCGGTACAAAAGTGAAATGGATTTTAGACAATGTAGAAGGTGCTCGTGAAAAAGCGGAACGCGGTGAGCTTCTATTTGGTACCGTAGATACCTGGCTTGTATGGAAATTAACCCAAGGCCGTGTTCACGTAACGGATTACACCAACGCATCCCGTACCATGTTATTTAACATCCATACGAAAAAATGGGATGACAAAATGTTGGAATTATTAAATATTCCACGCTCTATGCTACCTGAAGTACGTAATTCGTCCGAAGTGTATGGCCAAACCAACATCGGGGGTAAAGGCGGCGTGCGTATTCCTGTTGCAGGTATCGCAGGTGACCAACAAGCGGCACTTTACGGCCACCTTTGCACCCGCGCAGGTCAAGCGAAAAATACCTATGGTACAGGCTGCTTTATGTTGCTACACACCGGTGATAAAGCGATTACCTCTAAAAATGGTCTATTAACCACCATCGCTTGTAACGCCAAAGGTGAACCTGAATACGCGCTTGAAGGTTCGGTATTTATCGCTGGTGCTTCAATCCAATGGTTACGTGATGAACTCAAAATCGTACATGACAGCCATGACTCCGAATACTTCGCACAAAAAGTTCCTGACAGCAACGGGGTATATGTCGTACCAGCCTTCACTGGTTTAGGCGCACCATATTGGGATCCGTATGCACGCGGTGCAATTTTCGGTCTTTCTCGTGGTTCTAACCGTAACCATATTGTACGCGCAACCCTTGAATCCATTGCTTACCAAACCCGTGATGTGTTAGAAGCAATGCAATCTGACTCAGGTCAACGCTTACAATATTTACGTGTCGATGGTGGCGCAACCAACAATAACTTCTTAATGCAATTCCAAGCGGATATTTTAGATGTGAATGTTGAGCGTCCAGTAGTGAAAGAAGTAACCGCACTTGGTGCCGCTTACCTTGCAGGTCTTGCCGTTGGTTTCTGGAAAGATTTAGATGAGCTTCACGACAAAGCACGTGTAGAACGTACTTTTACTCCAGATAATGACGAAGAAAAACGTGAACGTCGTTATAAAGGTTGGAAAAAAGCGGTGAAACGCTCATTAGAGTGGGCAAAAGAAGACGCGGAATAATTCTTCCTTCTAATAATAAGTGCGGTCAAAATCACTTGTGTTTTTGACCGCACTTTTATTTTGAGGAAATATATTACCGATAAATACTCGTACAATACGTCAGGGCTTGTCTTACGGCTTTTCCTAATTCTTCATCGAAATATTCTTGTCATATTTAAATTCTAATGGTGAATTGTCAGGAAGTGAAATTCCTGTACTTCCATCTAAAGAATCTTGATGAAGAGGTGAAATAGTTATATATAAATCATCCTGCTCTAAAGATAAAGAAGACATATCCTTATAGATAGATTTTTTATTTTTGTATCCATAGCGTTTTTTCATCTCTTCCTCAAGTCTTTTTTGCAGCCCTTTCATTTTTTCAGAATTAAAGATAGCCTGAAACTCTTCGAATGAAATTTCTTTACTTTCATTAAGCTTTTCTTTAATTAACCTTCCTAGATCTAAATCAGAAATATCAACTTCATTAAAAATAAAATCTTGATCTGGATTTACCATTGAAAGCATTCCAGTAATGAGAGATGTTACCAAAATAAAATCACAATTAACTTCAATAAATATACTTTTAGACTTACTCATATTAATTTACCTTATTAACAATAATATTAGTTCCTTTCGATCTAGTATACCTAATTTACCACTTTGACTTGTTATGCTATCTATAGTGATATTTCTACAGAAAAGTGAATGTGGAATTATAAGGTTTACTTAGAATAATCATCTTTGGAAACAAAAGCGCGGTCAAAATCGCTTGTGTTTTTGACCGCACCATATGCCTAGTCTACATTCTATTAAGAAGCCTCACTCAACACAGAGTAAACCTTATTAATTATTAGGCTTAACTCATCACTCTTAACACAAGACACCTTAACTCCCCAAAATCGTTCATCAAAGAAACCAACACTCTGACTTGATCTTGTATTAGAAAGCAACAATCTATCCTCAATATAATCTAAGTCATAACTTCTATTCTTATTAAAAACAACTATTATTTTAGATAAACCGCTAGAACTATTTATTACAAAAGGATAAAACCCTTTGTTTACATACTCCATGTAGTCTATCTCCCATAAATATGGGTTTACCACTTCACTCTGTTTAACTAGATTCAATTTTTCTAAAAAAATATCTTCATTATCTATAAACTCTTGATAATCAATTTTATTGTCTTTTATTAATTCCTCAATAGCATAT
>CABSZQ010000081.1 GCA_902482195.1 uncultured Haemophilus sp. | reverse complement strand
AAGCAAGATACCCCTACTCAAGGTATTCAAACAGCTAATTTAGTAATGGATGCAGAGCATATTGAAAACCAATCTGGTGGTATTTATGCAGGAAAATCAGCAAATATTACAGTTAATCAATCTCTTGATAATCAAAAAGGTGAGATTTTATCAACTGGTCGAGTTGATATTGTAAATCCAGATTTGACCTTAGTTGTAAATAATGCACTAGGAAAAATTGAATCAGTGATTGGCACAACATTGCAAGCTAAAACATTAGTTGATGAGGGGTCAATTAGTACAAAAGGAGATTTGGGTATTGAGTTAAATGATAGCTTTACCCTAAATAAAGCCTTTGGTGTAGGCAATAATCTTACTTTTAAAACAAAAGGTGATTTTGTTAATAATTCTAACCTTGTGGTAGGTAATTCAGCATCAGTTGAAGGCGCGACTATTCAAAATAATGCTAATGCAGAAATTTCCTCGATAAACACTCGCATTCAAGCCAATAAACTGGATAACTTTGGTTTAATAGATGGTGACACCACAGTGATTAAAGCCAATGATGTCAATAATATCGGTACTGCACGTATTTATGGTAGTCATCTTGCCATTCAAGCAAATAATTTAAATAATCTTGAGAACTCTGACGGAACAGCAGCGACTATCGCTGCTCGCGAGAGACTTGATTTAGGTGTTGGTAATCTAGTAAACCGTAATCATTCACTTATTATGAGTTTAGGTGATATCTATATTGGTGGGAAGTTGAATGAAAATAATCAAGCTACTGGTTATGCAAATAGTATTGATAACGGTAGTGCGACAATTGAAGCTTTAGGAAGTGGTTGGATTAAGACACATCATCTTTTAAACCAAGATTTACACCTAAAATTAGGTAAAAAAGTAGAAAAAGAACGAATTGATGAATATTCGTTAGGAAGTGATACACATCGTTACCGTGGAGGTAGAGATGGCTATTTCTATATCAATGATGGAAGCAGAAGTCGCCATTCTTATCTTAAATTGAATGATGGTTCGAGAATTGCGGGGGAAGGCTGGAAAAGATGGCATTATACTCGTACAACAACAACTTCTACAATTGAACATCAAGATCCAGCAAAAATCTTAATAGGTGGGGAATTGCATCTTTCTGGAGAAGATCTTCATAATAAACAGAGCCAAATTCTTGTGGGACAGAAAGTGCTACTGGATGATAAAGTCTTTACTCAATCGACAAATGATCGGTTGCGTAGCTCAAAATCTAAGTTAGAAAATGATGATTTAATCGGTAATATTGATATCACAGATCAAGGTGAATTTGTTCAAGAAAAACATATCAGAAGAAAAAGAAAAAAATATTACCACTATCACAATTACAAAGATTTTACTGATGTTCATCCAACCCAAGATTTTAGTTTTGGTTTGAAATTATTGACAATTGGTGAACCTGTCGAAAAAACAGGGACAACTGTTAATGGTAAATCTGATTTTCAAGGAGTATCTCTTGAACAGAAAACACCTTTAAAAACAGATCTCAATGCAAATCGTGTTGATTTAGCAGCGCTTACCTCTGGTTTGGTAAAAAATAAAGATAATCTTGGTATAAAAACACACTTACCGGATATTTCATTACCACAGGCAAGTCTTTATAAAATTAACCCAGCAGCATCAGGACAGTTTTTAGTTGAAACAGATCCACGTTTTACACAGAAATCAAAATGGCTAAGTTCTGATTATATGTTTAAGCAATTACGCAATGATCCTCAAAATTTGCTTAAACGTTTAGGTGATGGTTTCTATGAGCAACGCTTGGTGAATGAGCAAGTTAATAAGCTGACAGGAAGACGTTTCCTTGATGGGTATTTATCAGATTATGATCAATATAAAGCTCTGATGGATAATGGGGCACAATATGCTAAGCGTTTAAATTTGATTCCAGGCGTAGCATTAACATCAGAACAGATGAAAGAACTAACATCTGATATGGTGTGGATGGTTAAACGTGAAGTTACACTCAAAGATGGTAGTAAAGCAGAGGTATTGGTACCACAAGTTTATATTGTTGGGCGTAATACGGATATTGACAGTCGTGGTGCAGTGATTTCTGCAAATGATGTGATTATCAATACGCAAGGCGATATGAAAAATAGTGGTGTGATTGCAGGTCGTAACCTTACCCACTTAAGTGCCAATAATATTGAAAACTTGGGTGGAAAACTGCAAGGCAGAGAACTTTATTTGTTTGCGAAAAATCGCCTAGATAATTTAGGGGGTGAACTTAACGCTACAGAAAATTTGGTTGGTCATGCGAAAAATATCAACATTTCCAGCACACTTTCTGAAACAGCAGATAATGAACACTTTAAGCATAAAACGATTAATCGTGTTGGTGCAATTAATGTAGGAGAGAAAAATAATCCAGGGCAGTTGTTATTACAAGCCACGGAAGATATTACCTTCAAAGGTGCACAGATTAATGTGAAAGGGAATGCGGATATTCAAGCTGGCAATACGCTTAATGTTGGTACGGTAGAAACTGAAAATAAACAATCTTTTGTAAAAGACAGTAATAACTATTATAAACTCAACCAGAATAATGAGATTGGGTCAGAATTTAATATTGAAGGCGATGCTCGTTTTGTGGGTAAAAATTCTGTTGAAATGAGCGGAGTTTCTTCGGTAAGTAATGGCACAATGAGCGTGCTTTCAGAAGGTGATATTAATATTCATGAAAGTCGTCAGCAAGAACGTTTATCAGAGGCAACAAAATGGACTAAGCATGGGGTATTCCAATCAAAAGGCGAAACTCGTCACCATAATCATAATTATGATATTGCAGAAGGCTCAACCTTAGATGCAGATAAAATTTATATTCATTCGAATAATGGTAATGTCGATATTCAGGGTTCAAATGCTGTAGCTGAAAATGGATTGGTTATTAAAGCAAATAATATTGATATACACGAGGCAGAGAACCGAGTTTACTCCGATGATTATTACAGCAAAAAAAGATCTGGAGCGCTCAGTGGTGGTATTGGTATTACCTTTGGTTCTCAAAAGCAAACCACAGAAAGTGACGAAACGAAGCGTTATGCACAAAGTAGCCAAGTGGGCAGCTTAAACGGCAATACGACGATGATTGCTAAAGACACTTATACTCAAACAGCGAGTGCAGTAAGTGCCATTAAAGGTGATGTAAATATTCTGGCGAAAAAAGCCAATATTAAAGCAGCAGACGATAAATATGAAACCAATATGAAACAAACCTTTGAAAAAAAAGGTTTAACTATTGCTATTACCTCCCCTATTATTTCTGCCATTCAGGCAGTACAAGGGGCTATCGAATCCACTAAACAAGTTGGTGATAGTAAACATGACCGAGTGAATACTATGGCGGCAGCTAATGCTGGTTTTGAGGCTTATCGTGCCTATCAATCTGGAACAAAAGCTGTAACCGATGTCAAAGATTTTATGAATGGTGAAGGGAATGTCGACTCCTTGATCGGTGTACAAATCACTTATGGTCAACAGAAGAGCGAATCTCACTCTCATACTGAAGGGAAAACAGCTGCCAAATCTCAAGTTAATTCGGGTGGTAAAGTGAATATTGTGGCAACGGGTGCCGGAAAGGATTCTAATATTAATATTGAAGGTTCGGATATTTCTGGTAAACAAGGCACGACTTTGATGGCAGATAATCAAGTAAACATCAAAGCAGCAGAACAAAACCATCAAGAACGCAGCACTAATAAATCGAGTGGTTTTAATGCTGGGGTAGCCATTAAAGTGAGTAATGGTGCGGCTATAGGATTTACTGCAGGCGGTAATTACGGAAAAGGTTACGGTAATGGTGACGAAACCTCTTATGTTGCTAGTCATGTGGGAGATAGCCAAAGTAAAACTGTGGTTAAAGCAGGCGGAGATGTAACCCTTGCGGGCAGTCAAATTAAAGGTAAAGGTGTCGAATTAGATGCAGAAAATCTGAAAATTGAAAGCTTGCAAGATAAATCTAGCTATCGCGGTAAGCAAATGAATGCAAGTGCTAGTGTGACAGTAGGCTACGGTTTTGCTGCGGGTGGTAGTTTCAATAAGTCGAAAGTTAATACAGACTATGCGAGTGTAAATGAACAGGCAGGAATTTTTGCAGGTAATGATGGCTATGATATCAATGTAAAAAATAAAGTTTCTTCTATTGGTGGCGCTATCATTTCAAGTGCACCAAAAGAGAAAAATCAAATGACAGCACAAGATTTCGAATATTCGAATATTCAAAATTATTCTAATGCGAAATCATCTGCGATGGGATTGATGGGAGGTTTCTCTGTAGATCGTGATCAAACTTCTGATGAGGATAAAGCTTTAAATAAAACTTATCGTGGTGAGGATAGAAAGGGCGAAACCTTTGAACAGGCGAATCCAAATAAAGCAAATCAATTGCCAGTAAAATTTGGTTTAGGCACAAATGATGTTCATAGTACAGATTTATACGCTGCAGCAAAAATTGGTCTAGCTAATTTAGCGAGCAATAGCAGTCAAAGTGAAAATAATCAGAGTACAACTAATGCTGTGATTAGTGATGGTAACTTTAATATTGCGAGTATGCAGGGCAAACAGAATATTGAGACTATCAAGAAATCAACAGAGCAAGACGCAAATAAACTTGAAAAAGCAGATCATGCGAAAATGCAAAAAGAAGTTGAACAGGATGTTGCAACAATTCAGAGTTTTACGAAGAATGTTGGTGGTGCTACGGATGAAGCTTATCGAACAATGTTTATCGCAGAGCATCGGATGTTTACTCATAAAGTGGATGAAAAAGGAGAGCCTATAAAGGATCCAGAAATTCTGAAGAAAATAGATGAAGAAGCTGATGCTAAAGGTGTAAATCGAAAAGAATACTATGATCAACAAGTAAGTAAAGGACGCAATATTTATTTATTACATGAGTTATCAGATCAAGAACGCAATCAATTACAAAAAGTTACTTATACTGATCCAAAAACAGGGAAAACAGAGAGTAAATATGTCGTTGCATTTAATGGCATCTTTAATGATCATAATGCAGCAGCAAAATTTGCGGTACAAAACTATATTGCGGGCAGTGATGAAAAAACAGGTGATATTAATAAAAGAATATATAAAGATGTTTATTTTGTTCACCATCCTAAAGCGAAAAATGGTTTGTCAGAGCTCTTAGTGGCAGGTTATGAGAAAATGTTTGAAACTTCTTTTGGAAACCTATTAGGTATGGATAATTCGAGTTTACAAGCGATGAATATTATGAAACAGTATGGTAAAGATGATTTATACCTGGGTTCCCATAGTCGTGGCACATTAACATTAAGTAATGCATTAAAAGCGCTAAATACAGAAGATAACCGAGCTAAAAAGCTACTTTCAGGTACGACAATTAAAATGGTGGGTCCTGCAGCAGATGTAACAAGAGCGGATGGTTATTTAAGTCAATTGCAAACGGGTAAAGAAAGAACGACTTCAGATGGTTCAATTCGGATTGAGAATCATGCTAGTGACCCAGTAGGTAGTATGCCGATTTTATTGGGAGGAAACTCTGCAACGGCATCCGAAAATAATCTCAATAAAGGTTGGATTGCACGTATTAGCGATATATTTGGTGACAATTCATCAGTACATAATTGCTATGGACTAGGGCAACAACAATGCGTTATTGATGGATATCGAACGAAGGGAGATCTAAAAATGGGAAATGAGGAGACCATTTTTAATTTAAATAAATCAAAAGGAGAATAATATGAAGATTCTATTTTTTATATTTGGTTTGCTAACAATCAATGCTTGTTCTTTTGGAGGATTTCAACCACCACCACCATACTATAATTGGCGCTTACATAATGCAGATGCATTATTTCCTGAATCAGATCCTAATGTTTTAACTAAATATGTTAGTAGAAAAGAAAAAGATATGAAGGATTGTGGTATGGATTATGTGACAGGAGAAAGTGATAATCCAGAGGTGAATCTTTGTTTAGAGAAAAAAGGCTGGTATTTAAAAGGCGGACCTGTTTGTGAAAATACACTAATGTGGGATAGTCCAATATGCATCCAATGGCGAAAAAAACACAGCAAACCTGATGCTAAGCCTTGGGGATAAATAATACAGAAGTATTTTAAGCAGAGTACAATTTAACTCGATACAAAGTGCGGTCAATTTTTGTATTTTAATAGGGGGAAACTTTATATCAACTATCAGGAAATGCTAGCAAAAAGACAACTAGTACAACTGCAACTATTGAAATAAATAGCCAAGGGTTAAGGGATATAAATAGAAATCAGTAATTGAAGTTAAAGTTTCCAGTCAAAAGTGAGGTGAAGTAATGTTAGAAAAATATTTATTTAATATGTATGAAAAATTGCAATGGTGTTCTGA
>CABSZQ010000080.1 GCA_902482195.1 uncultured Haemophilus sp. | reverse complement strand
TTTATTGGAAACTGTATTTTTTAGCCCGTATGCTAATTCGCCAATCAAAGCACTAACAGGCTTAAAAATTGCTCCACAAGAAAATAAAACATCATCTTATAAAGCCGACCTTGCAAACGAAATTAACCAAGCAATTCGTCAAGCTGGTTGGTTAAATCTGACCTTTGTCAATGCTGACCGTTCTAAGGTCGGAGAGTTTCATGACCGTTTTATTATTTTTCCACAAGAAAGATATGAACCTGTAAAAGCTTGGTCATTGGGAACATCAGTGAATAGCTTAGGAAAAAGCCATCACATCATTCAAGAAGTTGAAGATGGGCAGATTATTGCTGATGTTTTTGAAGAAATGTGGGAACAATCAATTAATGATGAGGATAATATTATATGGAAATCTGCGAACAGCTAACTACAGCTCAAATACTACATTTGGCTCAATCTCCTGATTATTCCTCCTACCTACCTGATGAAATATTCTCTTTTTTTGATAAGAATTTTAATTTCGATAGTTGGAAGTGGGATGATGAACATCTTTTCTGGCAATATTGTGATGAGCATTATCCATCAAGTATGGACTATCAAAATACCACTATTCATATTAATGACATAAACAAGAAAACCAAGTTAATAAAAAGTATTTCATGGCTGGTTGAAATTTTGCAAGATGAGCATTCTAGTGAGAAAGATCAAAAGATAGCTTTTGAATTGACTTGTCTTCTTCCTAAATTTTGGGCAATCAGCTACGAAGAAGGAATTATTTTCTCTCAATCCTCTAAAAATTTAGCGATAAGATATTTATCTCATCTGGAAATTGAGTTGTCTACTCTCCAGAATGCATCAATTAATGACAATGAGAGAATGGATTCTCTAACAGAAAACTTAGAAAATGAACGATGGAAAGAGCTCGCAGAAGATAAATGGCATTTAAATGAATTATATTTAAATTTTCATCAATCGTACTCATTTATATCTGAGCATCATAATCATGAGATCTTGTCACTGATTAATCAGGAAACTAAGGTTTTTAATCTTTTATATTGGCTTGCTTTGCTACCAGAAAAATATCGCCAGCCTTTTGTGCTACAAACAACCAATAATTTAGCCAAATTTCTTTTACTGTTTAAATTAAATTATTTATCTAGAAATGAGATGAAAAATGAGCAAAGACAATTGTCAGATATTTGGCAAAATTGTCCTGATGAATGGTTTTATATTTTTAACCAATATCCAGTCCTTCAGTTAGGATTTGGTGCATTTTTGACAAAGGCTACCGATGAGAAAATCTGCATCTATATTGACAGTTTACATTTAAATCAAGGTGAAGAGAGCATTAAAGAGTGTTTGATGTATTTTTTTGCTCATGCTGATGAAAATAGGATTCAGTATTTATGCAAATTAGCTTTTGAGAAGTGGAAGGACTGGGATTTTGGGAATCCTTACTCAATTGCTAGAAGTGTCCTAGATAGAGCTTTAGTGAAATATTTCCAAATAATGCTTCCTAAACAGGATAGAGAAAATTTCATTCAAAACGAAATTAATCAAATCCTGAATTTCCAACAGCAATGGTTTGCTTCGATTGTAGAGCTAAATAAATTTGTTTGTCTGCATTTATCCCGAATACAACCAGCCTATATTGCAGAAGAATTGGAAAAAGATTCATCACTATCGTTTGAAGATATTCGGAAGGGTATTGGTTGTCCAAATCAATTTAACAATGATTTAAGGTGGAGAAATTGGATTCATTTGGATAAATTTTATTAAGACAAATGACAAGCTGCCAACTGAGAGTTGGGGTGAAACCTAACAATCAAAAAATCATCTGAAATTTTATTTTCAGATGATTTTTTATTATTCACTGGCATTCGAATCGCTTCAGGCTACGTAATCATGGGTAAATGCTAGGTTGGTGGTGTTTTGTTTTTTCTGACATAAAGTCAGTGTATTTTTAGCGTAAAAGTGATCTGCCCCCCAAAAAACCTAAACACCTAATTTGAAGTACAGATTATTATTCAATTTCGTTATAACTAAAAATCAATATATATACTTAACAATTCTTTCGGTTTTGCTATGTGGTTTGCTACATTTTTACCGTCTTATTTTCACTAGAGGTACAACTATGCAGCATCGCGATCTTTATCCCCACGAAATCTTACAAGATGTTATTGATAAAAGTTATGCTAAGTCGCAAGGACACCTAAAAACACTCTCTATTTTAAGTTTTTTAGGTGGCGGCTATGTGAGTTTTGGTTATATGGCCTATTTAAAAGTAGTGAGCGGTATTCCTCCTGAGTGGGGTGGGCTATCAACATTACTTGGTGCGGCCGTGTTTCCTATTTGTTTGATTTGTATATTAATCGGTGGTGGTGAATTAGCCACGGGAAATATGATGATGATGGCATTAGGCCGTTTAACAAAAAGAGTAAGCCTTAAGAAATTATTTCGTAACTGGATTGTCGTGAGTTTGGGCAACCTGCTCGGTGCGCTGTTTATGGCCTATTTCTTAGGGCATTATGTCGGTTTATCAGAAGGTGCTGCTGCCGCTAAAACCATCGCGATTGCCGAGGCTAAAGTTCAAATGGATTTTGGTCGTGCCTTTATTTCTGCTATTGCCTGTAACTGGATGGTCTGCATGGGTATTTGGTTCTATTTTGGCGCCAAACAAACCTCCGGTCGTATCCTAGCCATATGGTTCCCTGTGATGATTTTTGTGCTTATCGGATTACAACACTTTGTCGCCAATATGTTTATTATTCCTGCCGGGATTTTTGCTGGTGCTAATGTGACTTGGAGCCAATTCTTCTTCAATATGATTCCTGTCTTTTTAGGCAATGTCACGGGTGGTGCAGCATTTGTCGGAGCATCTTATCTTTATGCCTACCGTCACTTATTAAAAGAAGATTATTGTATTTAGTAAACGAAAATCTGCCCGCACTTTGGCGTGAAAAAGGTCTTTTGAAATGTCAAAAGGCCTTTTATTCTCCCTAAAATGTATTGAATCCTCTCTTAATTAACTCAACACTATTTTGAATAGTGAAGAGTTGCACTTTACACTTAAAGCATGTAAACTTATCGACTAAGAGCAATATGGAAAGAAAAACGTTAGCAAAACTGCCATATTATTTAGCATTCTCAAATTTACAGTAAGGAAGAGAGCACATGCCGAAGATGAAAATTTCTAGACTGATGTTTTATAGCACTATTTTGACTAGTGTTATGTTGTCTTCTTGCAGTCAACATCCCCAAACCCACTCAACAGCAGAAAATACAGCAAGCAATTATGCTCAAAATGCGGCAACGTATTGGACTGAGCAGCCATTTTGCAGTGGGCGTTACCAAATTAACTTACCATCTAACCGTATAAGTGGGACTGGTTGGCTTAAATATAATGGTTGGCAGATAAGAGTGCGACCAGATTATTGGAATCTGGAAGTAGAATCCGTATTAGAGGTTAAAGAAAAAGGATATAATGGAAGTGATATTTTTATAGAAAACCGTACAATCTTTCCTAATAAAGCGATAGCGATGGTGACACAGGCTCCGGGTTCTTGGGAACACTCGGTGTCAAAGCACCTAAAAGGTATGCTCTATTATGTCGATTTCTATTTCAAGCTAGGTAAGAACGATGCCTATACGGTTAGAGCTTTTGTACGCATTATGCCTGTCAACGGCAAAGCTCCCCCAAACCTGAAACAGCTGGAAAAACGTAAAGTTGACGAAGCTATTGGGCATATACGGAATGATTTTTTCGACAAGCTGAGAGATCGTAACGATACTGAAATACCACAGCAACAGGGTGTCTGTTTAACAGAAGGATTTATTGCCGATAAGGGAACTGAGCCGTTTTTTGGCAGTGCGGGCATCAAAATCAAAGACTATAAAGACGTTTATGCCGAGCTAACGACGGGTGGATCTTTGGAAGAAGGTGATAAACCGCTATTAGAACGAGATCTTTTCGCTAAAGATAGTGCTTTAGATAAACTCTTCTCATGGGCGAAATACAGCACCATCCGCAAAGGAAAGCGCGATATTAATGGTATGGCGGGTAATGAAAAATTGGTGAAATGGCAGGGAAATCGATATCTATTTATTTGGGAAAAAGAGGATGGCAGTGTGAGATTTAAGATGACTTTCGGTGCCAATAAGAAAAATACCAAGGGTTCGCCACTCAGTGAGAAAGAAGCTTTAACCGCTTGGGATGCAATATTGCCAACATTGAAAACACGACTTTAAACAATGACTACTACAGTTAAATTAAAGTAAAAATACAAGCGGCCAAGTTTTGAAGAGCATTTGCAAAAACACCTCAAAATTTGACCGCTCTTTTAAATCAAAAGCCTTCAAAACTTAGCGCATTGAGATTTTTATTATTAGTATTAAATTAAAAAAATCTAATGTGGCTTGCCTTGGAAATAATTGTAGAGATCCAATTGAAGAATGGATAAACTGAAATCATCAGCAATTTTCGAAAATCTTCAGTTAGAGATGTAAAAGACCTGTCTCAATTTAGTCGCAAATCAACCTTATTTTAAATACTCGCCAAATAGCATGCACAAAGAGGAAAGTTACAATGGCTATTTTTAACAAATTTCAACGTACCAAGCAGGTTGCAGAAATCTTATTACGTTATGGTTTAGATGAGTTTTTTGAACGCAGTAATTTAGAGAAGTGGTTACCGGAATCCCTTTCAAATAAGTTAGCCAATGAATCAAGTGGAAGCGTGTCTGTATATGAACGTATCCGTCGAGCGATGGAAGAGCTGGGCACAACTTACGTTAAATTAGGGCAGATGTTAAGTGATCGCCGAGATTTGCTACCAGTTGAAATGATTACTGAACTACAAAAATTGCAAGATAAAGTAGAAGTTCAGCCCATTAATATTGCAGAGAAATTTCAGCGTGAATTAGGCATAGATATTCATGAACATTTCGAAACGCTTGCTTCAGAGCCTATGGCATCAGCTTCTATCGGTCAAGTATTCAAAGGGCGCTTGAAAAACGGACAAGATGTTGCGGTAAAAATCAAGCGAGAAGGCATTGATCAAGTCATTAAGGCAGATTTACTTATCTTACAAGATCTCGTGAATTTTCTAGAACAACGCAACGACATTATTTCTAACCTTCAACCTAAAGCGTTATTAAATACCTTCAAAGAATCCATTACAACAGAACTCTCCCTTGAAAGTGAACGTCGTAGCATTGAACGTTTTGCTAATAATTTTAAGCAAGATTCACGTATTTTAGTCCCACAAACCTATTCGAATTTATCAAACAATAACATTCTTTGTATGGATTTTGTGTATGACTCAAAAGTGACCAATAAAGCACAGATTGAACAACAAGGTTTACTGGCTAAAGATGTTGCTTTACTTGGATTAGATCTCTATATGAAACAAGTATTTGAGTTTGGTTTCTTTCATGCTGATCCCCACCCTGGCAATATTCTATTAACGCCTGACGGGCGGATTGCTTTTATTGACTTGGGGGCAATGGGCAAACTCAGCCCTAAAGAACGCGAATTACTCGGAAATTGTTTGTACTATGCCTCTCAAAAAAATGTGCGAAAAATCATCGAGACCATTAAGCAGCTTGCTGTCAGTTATAATGTGCCGAATGAAAAAGCACTAGAAAATGATCTTTCTGAGATTTTCATGCTCCTCACTGAAAGCAATTTGGCAGGGTTAGATATCAGTGAATTGATGAATCGTTTTACCAAAATTATGAGCGAAAATAGCATTATTATGCCTGAGGGCGTTTATTTGCTAGCAAAAGGTTTTGCCCAGATTGAGGGGATCGGACGTTATCTCTATCCTGAATTAGATATTGCAGCCGTACTTAAACCTTATGTTACACAAATGCTCAAGAAACGATTTTCACCTAAACGCGTGATTAGTGAAAGTTTCGAAAAAATTGCTGACAGCTACAACAACTGGCTTTCGCTTCCAGAAGAAGTCAAAATTTTCTTACAAAAAATCAGCAATAAGGAAATTCGTCTTGAACATGAAATTCACGGATTAGAGCGTTTTCGTAAGACTGTCGAACGAGTGGGCATTATGTTGATTATTGCCGCACTCATTATTGCAGCGTCTATTTTATCGTTGAACGAAAATCTCCCTCAGCGTAATGGCATCCCAATACCAAGCTTGATTTGCGGTGCGATTGCATTAGTACTGGTGATCTTTTTATTGATTAAGCGAATAGATAAGAATTAATGTAATGGGGACAATACAAGCGGTCGAATTTTTAAGATGATTTGCAAAAACACCTCAAAATTTGACTGCTCTTTGGCATGAAAAGGCCGTCTGAAATTTCAGACGGCTTTTACTTTTAACGCATCCACAATCAGCTTAAACACATTGGAATGCCCGCGGCGGCTGGGGTAATAGAGGTAAAGCGGTTCGTAAGTTATAGCATACTC
>CABSZQ010000079.1 GCA_902482195.1 uncultured Haemophilus sp. | reverse complement strand
GTATTTCAGTATTCCTACACTCATCGTGGCTTATTTATTTGCCCATCGTTTTTCTATTGTCGGGATGGGGAAAGATTTTGCGGTTAATCTAGGTCTAAATTACAACCAGGTCCTTTATCTCGGTCTGCTCATTGTGGCGGTAGTGTCTTCGATTATTATCGTGTCTGTTGGCGTGATCCCTTTCTTGGGGCTAATTATTCCAAATATCGTCACGCTTTATTTAGGGGATAACTTGAAGAAAGTGTTATCTCATACCGCTTTGTTAGGTGCGGTATTTGTTTTATTCTGCGATATTTTAGGTCGAAGTGTGATTTATCCTTATGAGATTTCCATTAATGCCGTAGTTGGCGTATTTGGCAGTGGTATCTTCTTGTTTTTATTATTAAAGCGGTATAGAAATGGCTAAGAAATCTTCTTCTCAACTGATTGTATTGTCGTTGTTAGCCATTGTTTCTCTTGCACTCTATTTAGGCTACAACTTACCAAATCGTTGGCAATATGCCTTGGAAAATCGTGCCTTATCCTTAATTGCGATTGTGATTACAGGCGCGGCAATTGCACTCGCTACGATGATTTTCCAAACGGTCGTGAATAACCGAATTCTCACACCGAGTATTTTAGGTTTAGATTCACTGTATTTGCTGATTCAAACAACGATTATTTTCCTTTTCGGTTCGAGCACATTGCTTTCCATGAATTCGATTGCATTGTTTGTCTTGTGTACGGGATTAATGATGGCGTTTTCATTAGTGCTTTATCATTTCCTGTTTAAGAAAGAAAACCAAAATATTTTCTTCTTGTTGCTTGTCGGGATTATTTTCGGCACCTTCTTTGGTAGCTTAACGACGTTTATGGAAGTGTTGATTGACCCAAATGAATTCCAGATCGCTCAAGATATTGGCTTTGCAAGTTTCAACCGAATCAATACACAAATCTTGTGGGTCGCATTAGCCATTTTAGTGTCGACGATTGTTTTCAGTTTGAAATATTGGCATTGCTTTGATGTGTTGGCGTTAGGGCGAGAAAATGCCATTAACTTAGGTATCGATTATCAAAAGACCTTAAAAGTCCTATTAATTCTCGTGGCAATTTTAACGTCAGTGTCGACCGCACTTGTTGGTCCACTTACTTTCCTGGGGTTATTGGTGATGAATGTGACCTTTGAATTTGTTCGTGATTATCGTCACAAGGTACTCATCCCTGCCGCGATGTTAATTTCCATTATAACCTTGGTTTTAGGGCAATTATTAGTGACCCATATTTTTACGTTCCGCACGACATTAAGCATCATCGTTAATTTTGTCGGCGGTGTGTACTTTATTTATTTGTTATTAAGAGCAAACAAAAAATGGCAATAGAAATTCGCAATATTACTAAAAGTTACGGAAGCAAAAAGGTGGTGGATAATGTGTCCCTTACCATTCCTACGGGGAAAATTACGTCTTTTATCGGGCCGAATGGCGCGGGGAAGAGTACGGTATTGTCTATTATTAGCCGTTTGTTAAGTGCTGATAGTGGAGATGTATATCTCAACGGTGAATTGCTCAATCGCAAAAAAAGTTGCGATATTGCTAAACAGCTTGCGATCTTAAAGCAAACGAACAACATTAATCTGCGTTTAACTATTGAAGATTTAGTCGCTTTTGGGCGTTTCCCTTATAGCAAAGGAAACTTAACCCAAACTGACCGCACTTTTATTGATAATGCCATTGCCTATATGAATTTAGATGATATTCGTCATCAATACATCGATAACTTAAGTGGTGGGCAGCGACAACGTGCTTATATTGCGATGACACTTGCACAAGATACCGATTATATTTTGTTGGATGAACCATTAAATAATCTGGATATGAAGCATTCTGTGCAGATCATGCAAGTTTTGCGTAAATTAGCGACAGAACTCAACAAAACCGTGGTGATTGTGATTCATGATATTAATTTCGCCTCCTGTTATTCCGACTACATTGTTGCCATGAAAAATGGAAAATTAGTCCAACAAGGTGAAGTTAACCACATTATGCAATCAACCGTATTACAAGATATTTATGACATGGCGATTCCGATTCAGGATATCGACGACCATAAAATTGCCGTTTATTTTAGATAAATAAGGAAATCTTCATGAAAAAAACATTATCAACTTTAGCGCTTTCACTCTTTGCATTTGCTGGTATTGCACAAGCGGCGGATATTACCGTTGAAAATGCCGCTGGAAAACAGGTTGTGCCACAAAATCCACAGCGTGTCATTGTGCTTGATTTTGGGGCGGCAGATACGCTTCGTGCATTAGGTGTGCAAGATAAAATTGTGGGCTTCCCACAAAGCGGAAAAATTCCAACCTATCTTTCAGAATTTGCAGACAAAAAATATAAGAATGTCGGTGATTTGAAAGAACAATCATTGGAGCAAATCAACGAACTCAATCCGGATTTGATCATTGCGTCTAAACGTCAAGAAAAAATGATCGACAAATTTAAAGAAATTGCGCCAGTATTTAATGTTGAAAATGACTACAACAATTACTACCCGAGTTTTCAACAAAATGTGACCGCACTTGGTCAGATCTTTGGTAAAGAAAATGTTGCGAAAGAAAAACTTTCAGCATTAGAAAGTAAGATTGACCAAGTCGCCAAAGATGCGAAAGACAAAACCGCCTTATTGGTACTTGTCAATGAAAGTAAAATCAGTGCCTTTGGTGATGGTTCTCGTTATGGTATGGTGTATCAAAAATTTGGTTTTAAACCGATTGATGACAGCATCAAATCGTCTACGCATGGACAAAGCGTTGGTTTTGAATATATCTTAGAAAAAAATCCAGACTTTTTACTCGTAGTGGATCGTACAGCGGCCATTACAGAAAAAGCCAACAATGCACAAAAAGTATTGGATAACGATATCATCAAACAAACCAAAGCGTATAAAGATGGACACATTGTGTACCTTGATGCAGCCAATTGGTATCTTGCGTTTGGTGGCTTAGAAAGCATGGAAATCATCGCACAAGAACTTGAGCGTGCAGTGAAAAAATAATACAAAAAATCATGAAAAAGGGCAGTCAAGGATTGCCCTTTTTATATGTAAATTTATCTTTACACATATCAATAAACTTCCTATCATATCGGCATCATTCAATAAAATTGAGCTTATTTTATGCTGACATTTAATCCACAAGATCCTTTCTCTTGCTTTGTCACTCAAAGCCTTTCCATGAAAAGTGCGGTCGAAAATGCACAACGTTTTGCGATGTTTGATGTGCCGCTTTTAATTCAAGGTGAAACGGGCACGGGTAAAGACTTATTAGCCAAAGCTTGCCATTTTGCGAGCTTGCGCCGTGAGAAAAAATTCATTGCGGTAAATTGTGCAGGGTTGCCGGATGAAGATGCGGAAAGCGAAATGTTTGGGCGTAAAGTGGGTGACAGTGAAACCATCGGTTTTTTTGAATATGCTAACGAAGGCACGGTATTGCTGGACGGTATTGCTGAGCTTTCATTAAGTTTACAGGCAAAATTATTACGTTTTTTAACCGATGGTTCTTTCCGTCGAGTAGGTGAAGAAAAAGAACATCATGCAAATGTTCGTGTGATTTGTACTTCACAAGAACCGATGGAAAAACTGTTAGAACAAGGGAAATTACGCAGTGATTTATTCCATCGTTTAAATGTTTTAGCACTAAATGTGCCGCCATTGCGTGAGCGAGTGGAGGACATTCAGCCTTTAACCGAAGGTTTTTTACAAGAAATCAGCACACAGCTTAAGATTTCAATGCCGCAATATGATGCTAATTTTTTAAATTATTTAAAAAGTCAGCCTTGGCAAGGTAATGTGCGAGAACTATACAATGTCTTGTATCGTGCCTGTTCCTTAGCGAAGAATAATCAGCTTGATATTGAAAGTTTAAATTTAAAACCTATACAAAGTTCGGTCATTTCTGTGGATGATTTTGGTGAGCAAACGCTTGATGAGATCATGGGACAATATGAGGCGAGTGTATTGCGCGCGTTTTATGCCCAGTATCCAAGTACGCGAAAATTGGCACAACGATTAGGCGTATCACACACGGCGATCGCCAATAAATTAAAACAATACGGTATTAGTAAATAATTTCTGACAGTTTAGGAAATTGTTTACAAAGTTTGAGCCATTCGACTTTATCAATTTGTATATTGAGGATAAATTCCCCCTCATCTGAAATTTGTTCGTGACGAATGCTATCTAACTGATAGAGCGCGTGGCGAATTTTTCCCTCTTGTGGGAGCAGCGTGAGGGTGAAAGAAAGTATCTCATTTTTCAACCGCACTTTAATGGCTTCAAGCAGTAGATCTAATCCTTCACCTGAATGTGCTGAAAGGTAAACGGCAACGGGCTTATTCTCGTCATCATATTCAATATGAGGCGCCACATTTTCCAATAAATCAATTTTGTTATACACCAACAATGCAGGTACTTTATCAGCCTTAATTTCTTCCAACACTAAATTTACGGCTTCAATATTTTCGATCTTTCGAGCGTCTGCCGCATCGATGACGTGCAATAACAAACTAGCTTCTACCGTTTCTTGCAAGGTAGATTTAAAAGCGGAAACCAAATCATGGGGAAGTTGGCGAACGAAACCAACGGTATCGGCGAGAATGGCCGTACCAACATCTTGAATTTGTAAACGTCTTAATGTGGGATCGAGGGTAGCAAAAAGCTGATCCGCTGCATAGACATTGGCTTGCGTGATGAAATTGAATAGTGTCGATTTCCCCGCATTGGTATAACCCACTAAGGAAATGGTCGGAATATCCGCTTTTTGTCGGGTTTGGCGATTTTGGTTGCGTTGTTTTTCGACTTTCGCTAAACGATTTTGCAACTGCGCAATACGCACCTTGATTAAACGGCGATCCGTTTCTAATTGCGTTTCCCCTGGACCACGTAATCCAACCGCACCTTTTTGCTGATCTAAACCTGTTTTTCGGCGGACTAATCGAGTGGATAAATGCTTAAGCTGAGCTAATTCAACTTGTAATTTTCCTTCGTGCGAGCGGGCTCGTTGAGCAAAGATATCTAAAATCACCCCAGTGCGATCCACTACGCGGCATTGGAAGATGCTTTCTAAATTACGGGTTTGTGCAGGGGTTAATTGATGATTCACCAAAACAACATCGGCATCTAAGGCTTTTACTGCATCCGCAATTTCTTGTGCTTTCCCCTCACCGATAAAATATTTTGCTTGTGGTGTCGCTCGGCTTGTGGTGATGATTTGTAAAATCTCAACATTAGCAGATTCCGCTAAAAGTTGGAATTCTTGCAGATCTTCAATGTTTTTATTTTGAGAAAAGAAAACATGCACGACAACCGCTTTATCTTTTGCCGATGGGCTATTGTCGCCTGTTTTAGATGACGAAAGTGCGGTTGAAACTTCAGGTGAATTTTCAACCGCACTTAAATTGATGAAATCATTCATTGAACAGAATTATTCTGCTTGTGTTTCTACTTCCGCTACAGCATCAGAAGTTTGTGCTGCATGATGACCGCCATTATTATTGTGGTGAGAAACAGAACGTGCTGGAACCACAGTCGAAATTGCGTGTTTGTACACCATTTGATTAACCGTGTTTTTTAATAAAATCACGAATTGGTCGAATGATTCGATTTGACCCTGTAATTTAATCCCATTAACGAGATAAATCGAAACAGGAATACGTTCACGGCGTAACGCATTCAAATAAGGATCTTGTAATGATTGTCCTTTTGCCATTTTGCTATCCTTTGTTGTTATATGTTAATTAATGATAGAAACGAGTTGTCTCCGTCATCAAATATAGCAATAAACATTTTTCTTGTCTATGGGTTTATCTCTTTGCTTTCACGCAGTTTTTTCAGAATTGTTTTCATTTTTTCATCTAGTTGTGCATTGAAACGTAATGTTTCACCCGTTTTAGGGTGCACAAAGCGAATAGAAAACGCATGTAAAAACAAGCGATTAAGCCCGATATCTTGCATATATTTATCGAATTCTTTATCACCGTATTTATCATCTAATGCAATTGGGTGGCCTGCATATTGAGTATGAACTCGGATCTGATGAGTTCGTCCCGTTACAGGGGATGCTTTCACTAAGGTCGCATTTTGATAGCGTTCTTCAATAGCAAATCGCGTTTCTGAAGGTTTGCCTTGTTCACTGACTTTAACGATGCGTTCACCACTGGCCAGCTCATTTTTTAATAGAGGCGCTTGTACGACTTTTACATGAGATTGCCATTGTCCACGTACGAGTGCGAGATAATCTTTTTGTACCGTTTTAACACGAAGTTGTTCGTGTAAGTTGCGTAAGGCAGAGCGTTTCTTCGCCACCAATAAAATGCCTGATGTATCTCTGTCTAAACGGTGAACTAATTCTAAAAAACGGGCTTCAGGACGTAATGCACGCAAGGCTTCAATCACGCCAAAATTCAGACC
>CABSZQ010000078.1 GCA_902482195.1 uncultured Haemophilus sp. | reverse complement strand
GTTGTACGCGATGAGGGTGAGCTTTCAACCAATCTAATGCACAGATAATTAAGCTTTCCGTGCTAAATGGATTGATCGCTTGTTCGGCAAAATCTTCACAACGTTCTTCATCAAATAATGAAAAATGTAAATTAAAACGACGAAGCATTTCAACAAGCCATTGATGTTGCAAGGTTTCAGGTACAATAATTAATACACGTTGTACTTTTTCAGTAAAAAGCTGGTTTTGCAAAATCATCCCTGCTTCAATGGTTTTACCTAACCCCACTTCATCCGCTAAGAGTACACGAGGATTGACACGATTTCCTACCTCTTGCGCGATATGAAGTTGATGAGGAATTAAACCCGCACGATTGCCTCGTAATCCACGCAAAGGCGATTGGAATTGAGCTTGTTGATGTAGAAGAGTTTGATAACGCAACGCAAAATGTTCACTGCGGTCAATTTGCGATGAAAAGAGGCGATCTTTCGCTTGGCTAAAAGAAATTATCGGAGAAAGTTCTTTTTCATTGACGATAATGTCTTCGCCTTGCGCATTTTTGACTAAATAAAATAAGAGACCATTCATTTCTTGAACATCAAGAACTTCACCTTGCCAACCTGCCTGGTGATGAAGTTGTTCCCCTTTATTCAATGCAATTCGGGTTAATGGTGCTTGTGCTACCGAATAAATTCGGGTTTCATCCGAGGCAGGAAAATGAAGGGTTACAGAACGGAAATCTAAGGCTGTAATCATCCCTAATCCGAGGCTATTTTCTGTTTCGCTAATCCAACGTTGACCGATTGCAAATGACATCATCTTCCTCTTAATGAATCTCTTAAAATGGGGCGATATTGTAGTCTGATTATAAGGGAAAGCAAGGCATGGCCATCTAAAAGTATGAAAAATAAAGTGTGATTTATCTCACAATAATCAAATTAAATACCCGCTATGCTTTACTTTAAAAAAGTGCGGTGTAAAAATGGCGTACTTTTTATAAAACAGGAGTGTTCCATGAATTGGACAGAACGACTTAAAGAAGAATTTTTATCCGGTTGGAAGCCTTTTGAAGTGGCATGGGTAGTTATTTTCCTTGCCGCGCAAATTATTGCTTATGTTCTTGCGCCAGACAGCCCATTAGGCATGATTTCCGGTATTGCAGGTATTCTCTGTGTAGTATTGGTGAGTAAAGGAAAAATTAGCAACTATTTCTTTGGGCTTATTTTTGCTTACACCTATTTTTATGTCGCATGGGGAAACAATTTCCTGGGCGAAATGAATACGGTGCTCTATGTGTATATTCCATCACAATTTATCGGTTATTTTATGTGGAAACAACACATGCAAAACGATAATGGCAGTGAAAGTGTAATTGCAAAAGCTTTAACACCAAAAGGTTGGGCAATTTTACTCGTGAGTGTTGGGATTGGGACATTCTGCTTTGTGCAGGCTTTAAAAGCAGCGGGCGGGAGTTCTACAGGATTAGATGGTTTAACCACGATTATCACCGTAGCGGCACAATTATTGATGATTTTGCGTTATCGTGAGCAATGGTTATTGTGGATTGTCTTAAATGTGCTTTCCATTTTACTTTGGGCAGAGCAGCCAGCGATGTACTTAATGTATAGTGCTTACTTACTTAACTCATTATATGGTTATTACAACTGGACGAAACTCGTCAAAGCGGAAAGTCACTAATCACATCAATAAAAAAGGGCATAGTCATATGCCCTTACATTTTCAAATAAAATGCCTTCGTCAACGCAATAAATTCCTCTGTGTACTGATTGTTTTCGTTATAAATCACCAAGCTATCTTTTACCTGTGGTAAATGCTCTCGGCTAAACGTGAGTAATATCCGTTGTGGATCTTTCCCTGTCTTTGTAATGACATCAGTCTGCTTAATGCAACAGAGTGCGGTTGAATTTATCAATGTTTTCCCCGCCTCATAAGGCAAGACAAAACTGATTTTTCCTTTTTCGGATAAACAACTCGCCGCCCAATTTAACCAATCTAAATGGCTTTGTTGAACATAACGGGCAAGTGCTCGTTCATTATTTCTACATTCAACGCCTTGCGCAAAATAAGGCGGATTCGCCACAATTAAATCAAATTGATGTGCTGTTTGTTGGCAATAAGTTTGCACATCTTGGTGTGTTAAATAAAGGCGATTGTGCCATGGCGAAGCCTGGAAGTTTTCTTGTGCTTGTTGTGTTGCAAGGGGATCAAGTTCAACGGCTTCAATTTGGCAATGCTCATGACTTCGTTGGGCGAGCATTAATGCAACCAAGCCTGTGCCAGTCCCCATATCTAGAATATACTGACAATCAGATACATCCGCCCAAGCACCCAGTAAAATGCCGTCTGTGCCGACTTTCATTGCACAATGTTGTTGATTAATATGGAATTGTTTGAAGGTAAAGCTGCTCATAAAATCTTGCGGAAAATGACCGCACTTTCAGGTATAATCAGCCCCAATTTTAACAAATTAACGCAAAATAATGAATTTATCCCCATTTGAAGAATTCGATCTTTCCCCTGAATTATTAAAGGCCTTAGAAAAGAAAGGTTATACTCGCCCAACTGCCATCCAATTAGAAGCGATTCCGGCTGCAATGGAAGAGCGTGATGTGTTAGGTTCTGCACCAACAGGTACAGGTAAAACTGCTGCATTTTTATTGCCAGCGATTCAGCATTTATTGGATTATCCGCGTCGTAAGCCAGGCGCGCCTCGCATTTTAATTTTAACGCCAACTCGTGAGTTAGCGATGCAGGTTGCGGAACAAGCGGAAGAATTGGCGCAATTCACGCATTTGAAGATTGCTACGATTACAGGCGGTGTAGCGTATCAAAATCATGGGGAAGTGTTTAATTCAAATCAGGATATCGTGGTGGCAACACCAGGACGTTTATTGCAATACATCAAAGAAGAGAACTTTGATTGTCGCGCGGTAGAAATGCTGATTTTTGATGAAGCAGATCGCATGTTGCAAATGGGCTTTGGGCAAGATGCGGAGAAAATTGCTGCTGAAACACGTTGGCGTAAACAAACGCTCCTCTTCTCAGCGACATTAGAAGGGGAGTTATTAGTTGATTTTGCAGAACGTTTATTGAATGACCCGGTAAAAATTGATGCCGAGCCAAGTCGCCGTGAGCGTAAGAAAATCAACCAGTGGTATTATCACGCCGATAGCAATGAACATAAAATTAAGTTGCTTGCACGTTTCATCGAAACCGAAAAAGTTAGCAGAGGTATTGTGTTTGTCCGTCGTCGCGAAGATGTGCGTGAGCTTTCTGAAACCTTGCGTAAACGTGGGATTCGTTCTACTTATTTAGAAGGCGATATGGCGCAAACACAACGCAATAATGCCATTGATAAGTTGAAATCAGGTGTTGTTACTGTGTTAGTGGCTACTGATGTGGCTGCTCGCGGGATTGATATTGATGATGTCACACACGTCATGAACTTCGATTTGCCTTATAGTGCAGATACATATTTACATCGTATTGGTCGTACCGCTCGTGCAGGAAAAAAAGGCACGGCCGTTTCTTTTGTGGAAGCCCATGATTACAAATTGCTCGGTAAAATTAAACGCTATACGGAAGAGCTTTTGAAAGCACGTATTTTAGAAGGATTAGAGCCCCGCACTAAACCACCGAAAGATGGGGAAGTAAAATCCATGTCTAAAAAGCAAAAAGCGCGTATTAAAGAAAAACGTGAAGAAAAGAAAAAATCAGAGGAGAAGAGGAAAGCCAAATTGCGTCATAAAGATACGAAAAACATTGGTAAACGCCGTAAACCAAGCACAGAAAAAACAGATGAGAAATAATAAAAAAATAACCGCCACTTATGAAGTGCGGTTATTTTTTTGACTATTTATTGACTTGGCTACCGATTACGCCACCTAATGCGGCACCACCTAATGTGGTTGCGGCATTACCACCAAGCATATAGCCTGCTGCACCACCGATAGCGGCGCCAGCTGTTGTATTTTTTTGAGTACGATTCATATTTCCACATGCTGCAAGAGAAATAACAGTCATCGCGATAACAAGTGATTTTCCAATTAATTTCATAGGATCTCTCCGTGTTTAACATATAAAACTATCCATATTGATAGTACTCCATAAGACAAACGGATATGAATGAAAGTTCAAAAATATGCGTTTTTCGATGTTTTTTTGAACAATTAAATATATTGAATATTAATCTTTAGCTTGATCTAATACTTTCGCAATCACTTTCAAATATTCAATCGCCAATCCATGGTGTCCTGTACTCGCATTAAATACTAAATCTTCACTTAATACACCACAAGGCATATCCTCTGGGATTTTACCGTCCTCATAAGCTTGATAATCTTCTCGCCAGTCACCATCAAAATAATAGTGTTCTAAGGTTTTCATTTTTGGTAAGAAAGCCTGCCATTTTTCAAGAAATTGTTCCGCTTCGGCTAAGAAACTTTCCGCTTCATTGAGAAGGTTTTCCATTTCTGAAATTTTATCTAAGCGTGATTGAGATAACATAGGTTTCTCCAAAATAAGGTAAAAATAAACCGCACTTTATGCGAACAAAGTGCGGTGAGTTTATCATACGTTTTTAGACTTACACATCATAAGTAGTAGATGCAGTATTACCGCCGCGACCTGTCCAGTTGGTGTGGAAGAATTCACCACGTGGTTTATCAGTACGCTCATAAGTATGTGCGCCGAAGTAGTCACGTTGTGCTTGCAATAAGTTTGCTGGCAAACGGGCTGAAGTGTAACCGTCTAAGAAGGTAATCGCAGATGCCATACATGGCATTGGAATGCCCACTTCGATAGATTTTGCCACCACTTTACGCCAGTCACTTAATGCGTTTTCTAAAATGCCTTTGAAGTAGCTATCTGAACCCAAGAAGATTAAATCTGGATTTGCTTCATATGCATCACGAATGTTACCTAAGAAACGGCTACGGATAATACAACCTTCACGCCATAATAATGCCGTACTGCCATAGTTAATGTACCAACCAAAGTTTTCAGATGCTTCACGAATTAACATAAAACCTTGTGCATAAGAAATAATCTTTGAGGCTAATAAGGCTTTACGTACCGCTTCGATCCACGCTGCTTTATCGCCTTCTACTTTGCGGACTACTTTGTTGAATAAGCGAGAGGCTTGCACACGCTGTTCTTTGAAAGACGATACGCAACGGGCAAATACAGATTCAGTGATTAAGGTTAACGGAATACCAAAATCAAGGGCATTAATCCCAGTCCATTTACCAGTTCCTTTTTGGCCAGCGGTATCCAAAATTTTGTCGACCAAACGGCTTCCATCTTCATCTTTATAACCAAGGATATCTGATGTGATATCAATTAAATAGCTATCTAATTCTGTGTTACGCCACGCTTTGAAAGTTGCTTCTAATTCGTCATCAGATAAGCCTACGCCTTCTTTTAAGAATTGATATGCCTCGCAAATTAATTGCATATCGCCATATTCAATCCCGTTATGCACCATTTTAACAAAATGTCCAGCACCATCTCGCCCAACCCAGTCACAGCAAGGCTCACCTTGTTCTGTTTTAGCAGCGATGGCTTGGAAGATTGGTTTAACATATGGCCATGCTTCGTGATTACCACCAGGCATGATAGATGGTCCATGACGCGCACCTTCTTCACCGCCCGAAACACCCGAACCGATAAAGCGAATGCCTTTTTCAGCCAATGCTTTTACACGACGGTTGGTATCTGGGTAGTTTGAGTTACCCCCATCAATAATGATATCGCCTTCTTCTAAGTGCGGTAATAATGCCTCAATGAATTGATCTACCACCTCACCCGCGCGTACCATTAACATCACTTTACGTGGTTTTTCTAATTTAGAAGCTAAATCTTCTAAAGAGTATGCACCGATAATATTGGTGCCTTTTGCCGCACCTTGTAAAAATTCATCCACTTTTGAAGTGGTACGGTTATATGCCACGACTTTAAATCCGTGGTCATTCATATTTAAAATGAGGTTTTGCCCCATCACGGCTAAGCCGATAACACCGATGTCGCCTTTTACTGACATTGTTTTCTCCTGTTTGTAGGGTACAAGTCTTTGTACCGATTGAATATGTTGGTATAACTAAATTTCACCCTATATTTATTGATATATTTTATCCTCTAAAAGCTCTTGAAAAGATAAAAAGACAGTCATTAAAAAATCAAAGATTATTTTACCTTCAATATTAGAGGTTGCTTTCAGTGTTGAGTTAATATTATCAAGTATACATGCAATATTTTGGTTTTTAACTTCGAATTTCTTATCTAATATTCTTTTTCCATAGTCATATAAAAACTTAAGGAAGTTTTTGCTTTCTAAAATACGAACATGGTTAGGGTAACTTTCTGTTGCTATATAAACATTATCTTCAGTTTTATATGCGGTTAGATTTAGTTTTAAAAAACCAGAGTAGGATATAGAAATTACATCTTTATATGATCGAATGTGAGCATGTTTACCTATATGTCCATTAACAATACTTGAG
>CABSZQ010000077.1 GCA_902482195.1 uncultured Haemophilus sp. | reverse complement strand
TTGTAGGTTTGGCTGTTTTGACAACAGCCTGCTCTAACAACTCGGGGCAGGCACAGAACGGCATGATTAGTGAAAGTGATGATGCTGAGTTAACAGGACTGATTGCTGGTTTAGATGGGAAAAAAGGGGGCGTTTACCCTAAATTAAGAACTAACCGTCCTAAATCAGGTTTAGTTGGTGATAAAGCGCTTGCTCAAGTTTATAACGAATGGGTTGGTACTCGTTACAGAATGGGTGGCACTTCAAAACATGGTATTGATTGCTCTGCATTTATGCAAACTGCTTTTCTCGATGCTTACGGCATGGAACTTCCACGTTCAACCTCAGAACAACGCTATTTAGGTCGCCAAATCCAAAAACATGAATTACGTAAGGGTGATTTAGTGTTCTTCCGTCGCAACAATCATGTTGGCGTTTATATCGGTAATAACCAATTTATGCATGCAAGTTCAAGCCAAGGCGTAACAATTAGTTCATTAGATGAAGATTATTGGTCAAGAACTTATACACAATCTCGTCGTGTGATGTAATGACAGTTTTGTTTCAAAAAAAAAGTGCGGTTAATTTTAACCGCACTTTTTCTTTATTTAGATTATTTGATGATTGGCTTAAGCCGCAAATTTCATTAAGTCTCTTCTTGGTTTCATTTGATGGATGGTATTCGTCACCGTGCCCACTAATGGAAGGTTTGTCCATTGTGTAGTTTTAATATTTTCCACTTTAGAATCTAATGCCATGAATACAAATTCATTACCGCTTATGCCGGCAAATTCATAAATATGGAATTCATCTTGTTTTTCTAAGACAACAAGATCACCAATGAAAAGGCTGTCATTTTTTTCAACCACTAACATATCGCCCATTTCAATTCCCCAAGCAAGCATATTCGGATTGGTAACACGAATAAAGCAAGTTTGTTGTGGACGTTTGATGCAATAAAGGTTGAGATCTAATTTTTTATTAAATGTCGATTTACTTTCAACATCATTGAAAAATGGCATAGGATGATAAGAAAACGTCATATCATTTTGTGTAACTGTATTTGCGTAGTTCATCATCTTGTGTTCCTTTTAGTTAATGAGTTTTTAATTAGTGGTTGTTTATACAGGTGTAATATACTGTGGTTAGATACAGTGTGTCAATAGGGCATAGAAAAAATTTTTTTATAGGCGAAAATTTTAGAAAAAATTCATTCCTAGATTAAAAAGTTCAATTTTTTAGCAAAATAATAAAGAAAAAATTTTCTTTTAAATAAAATTTGAGCTATCTTTATCGTGTTTCGGTGGATCGTAACGATCTGAAGTTCAACTTAATCTTCATTTAAAACTATTATGAATACATCACGTTTATTTCATTTTTTGTTCCAAGGTAATTTGGTAAAACGAATTGCTGTTGGTTTGGTACTCGGGATCCTTGTTGCGTTGGTGAATGAGAGTGTAAAAAATTCAGCAGGTATTGATCTTGCATCTAGCTTTGGCGTGCTGGGTCAAATTTTCGTTAAAGCATTGCGTGCAGTTGCACCAATTTTGATTTTCTTCCTTGTTATGGCTGCACTGGCTAATAAGAAAGTGGGCTCAAAAAGCAATATGAAAGAAATCGTAGTGCTTTATCTTGTGGGAACTTTCTTAGCGGCTGTTGCTGCGGTAATTGCAAGTATGGCATTCCCGTCAGAGGTGGCGCTTGCGGTAAAAGAAGATGCAAGTTCAGCACCACAATCTGTTGGCCAAGTGATGCTTGCTTTAGTATTGAACGTGGTAGATAACCCATTAAATGCAATTTTCAAAGCAAACTTTATCGGTGTTTTAGCGTGGTCTATCGGTTTAGGTTTAGCCCTTCGCCATGCATCAGATGCAACGAAACAAGTTGTGGCTGATTTTGCAGAAGGCATTTCTAAAATTGTTCACGTAATTATTTCATTTGCACCTTTCGGTGTATTCGGTTTAGTGGCTGAAACATTATCTGACAAAGGCTTATCTGCGTTAGGTGGATATGTTCATTTATTATTCGTGTTAATCGGTACGATGTTATTTACAGCCTTTGTACTTAATCCAATTCTCGTTTATTGGAAAATTCGTCGTAACCCATATCCACTAGTGTGGACTTGTGTACGCGAAAGTGGTGTAACTGCATTCTTTACGCGTAGTTCTGCAGCAAACATTCCTGTAAACATTGAATTAGCAAAACGCTTAAATCTTGATGAAGAAACCTATTCAGTGGCGATTCCATTGGGTGCAAATATCAATATGGCGGGTGCAGCGATTACCATTACTGTATTAACGTTAGCGGCTGTTCATACATTAGGTATCGAAGTGTCTTTCGTCAGTGCGGTGTTATTAAGTATTGTTGCGGCGCTTTGTGCGTGTGGTGCTTCTGGTGTGGCAGGCGGTTCATTATTGTTAATCCCATTAGCTTGTAGCTTATTCGGTATCAATGATGACATCGCGGCACAAATGATCGGTGTAGGTTTTGTGATTGGTATCTTACAAGACTCAACTGAAACAGCACTTAACTCTTCAACTGACGTATTATTTACTGCAGCAGTATGTATGGAAGAAGAGCGTAAAAACGGTTAATTAAATTCATCTAACAAGGCGGGCAATTGCTCGCCTTTTGTTTTTAAAGGGAAGAGAATGACGCTTTTAATTCAGCAAGCAAAATTTGAACTTCATCAAAAACAGACCTTAAACTTACCGCACTTTGCGATTGAGGCAGAACAATATTGGGTGGTGGTAGGCAGTAATGGGAGTGGGAAATCGGCGTTTGCTTTAGCCTTGCAAAATGAGTTGCCTTTACAGGAAGGGGAGTACCATAATTCCTTTAAACGTGTTCACTCCTTTTCTTTTGAAAAACAACGAGAAATTCTTGAAGCGATATTGAAGAATTTAAACAACGATGATACCGATCCTGATTTTTTTGGTCAAACGGCAAGAGAAACCATTTTAAATGGCAGTATGGATCTCACTTTTTGTGAGCAAATTGCAGAAAAATTAGGGATTACTTATCTCTTAGATCGCTTCTTTATCAAACTTTCCACAGGGGAAACAAGAAAAGTCCTATTGGCACAAACGTTATTGCAAAAGCCTGATTTATTAATTTTAGATGAGCCTTTTGAAGGGCTAGATCAGCAATCAGTACAAGATTGGATGACGATGTTAAACGAACTGAAAAAAGAATGTGCAATCGTTCTAATTGTTAATCGTTTGGCCGATATTCCTGCTGAAGCGACTCATTTAGCCATGTTGGAAAATTTAGAGTTAGTACTAGAAGGTGAACGCCAATCCATTGAGCAACAAAGTATTTATCAACAATTAGTTTATGCGGAGCAGTCTGTTGATGTGGCTTTGCCAGAACCAGCATCACCATTACTAAAACTGCCTGAAAACCAACCGCACTTTGAGCTTAAAAATGTCACGGTCCAGTATGGCGATAAAGTCATTTTGGAGCATTTAAACTGGGTTGTTCAACCTCATCAAAATTGGTGGATTAAAGGACCAAATGGTGCAGGAAAGTCAACCTTACTTTCTTTGATTACAGGTGATCACCCGCAAGCATTTGCTAATCATGTGGTGATCTTTGGTAAACAACGTGGTTCAGGCGAAACGATTTGGGATATTAAACAAAAAATTGGTTACGTAAGTAGCCAACTGCATTTAGATTATCGCGTGAATTGTTCTGTATTGGATGTCATTATTTCGGGCTTTTTTGACAGTATAGGGATTTATCAACAAGTACCAGAAGCAATTCGTTTGAAAGCCATGCAGTGGTTAGCTCGTTTAAATCTGACTCATTTAGCAAAAACGCCATTTCGTTCACTTTCTTGGGGGCAGCAACGTTTGCTCTTAATTACACGAGCGATGGTGAAACATCCGCCTGTTTTAATTTTAGATGAGCCTTTTCAAGGGCTTGATGGATTAAATCGTAAGCTAGTGAAACATTTTATTGAACAACTCGTTAATAATAGTGAAACGCAGCTTTTATTTGTTTCTCATCAAGATTTAGATGCCCCGAATTGTATTACGCATCTTTTTGAATTTATAAGAGAAAACGATAAATATATTTATGTACAAAGTGCGGTCTAATTTGATAGACTTTTCTTATATTTCCTCATCATTAAGGAGCAATCTATGGAAGGCTTATCTATTGCCGCAATCGTCTTTATTGTATTAGTTGTTGTTGTGCTATTTTCGGCACTTAAAACCGTACCGCAAGGTTATAACTGGACGATTGAGCGTTTTGGGCGTTATACCCATACCTTAATGCCAGGTTTGAACTTTGTGGTGCCGTTTGTGGATCGTGTTGGTCGTAAGATCAATATGATGGAACAGGTATTAGATATTCCCTCACAAGAAGTTATTTCTAAGGATAATGCGAACGTATCCATTGATGCGGTTTGTTTCGTCCAGGTGATTGATGCTCGTAGTGCAGCTTATGAAGTGAATCATTTAGAACAGGCGATTATCAATTTAACCATGACCAACATTCGTACCGTGCTAGGCTCGATGGAATTGGATGAAATGCTTTCTCAACGTGATTCCATTAATGGTCGTTTATTGGCAATTGTGGATGAAGCGACCAATCCTTGGGGGATTAAAGTCACCCGTATTGAAATTCGCGATGTGCGTCCACCACGAGAATTGATTGATTCCATGAATGCGCAAATGAAAGCGGAACGTAATAAACGCGCGGAAGTGTTGGAGGCAGAAGGTATTCGTCAGGCGGAAATTTTACGTGCAGAAGGGGAAAAACAAGCCCGAATTCTGAAAGCGGAAGGGGAGCGTCAAGAAGCCTTCTTACAAGCAGAAGCGCGTGAACGTGCAGCAGAAGCGGAAGCGAAAGCAACTCAAATGGTATCAGAAGCGATTGCCAGCGGTGATACCAAAGCGATCAATTACTTTATCGCACAAAAATACACAGAAGCCTTAAAACAAATCGGTGGTTCACCGAACAGCAAAGTGGTCATGATGCCGCTTGAAGCCGGTAATTTAATCGGCTCGGTAGCGGGCATTGCTGAACTGTTAAAAGGCGACAAAAAAGCGTAATTTCTTAAAGTGCGGTTAAAAATGACCGCACTTTTTCTCTCAAGGAGTTGATATGGCAGATTGGTTAACAACCTGGTCGGTATGGCATTGGTTAGTATTAGGTTTTATATTATTAATCGCTGAAACCCTCGTACCTGGCGTGTTTTTATTGTGGTGGGGCTTGGCCGCTATTGTGACGGCTGGCGTAATGGCTTTAGTACCGAGTTTATCCTTAACCGTGTTAGCCGTTTTTTATGCGATTTTAGCGATTATTCTCTCGTTGCTCTGGTGGAAATATCAACATAGTAAAGATAATCAGGATCAATCACGTACAACCTTAAACCAACGGGATCATACTCTGTTAGGTAAAAAAGGGATGGTACTAGAAATCGGTTCTAACGGGATTGGTCGTGGTGCCTTTGGCGATACCACATGGCGTATTCAAGGCGAGCATTTAACAGTGAATGATCTGGTGGTGGTAGAACGCGTTGATGGCATTACACTGTTAGTGAAAAAGGTCACAGAATGAATCATTTAATTATTTTTGCACATCCCAATAGCCAAAAAAGTTTTGGTCGTGCCATCGTGGATCGCGTTGTAAAAGCAAGCCAACAACTTGGTGTTGAAACCCATTTGCGTGATCTGTACACGATGGAATTTAACCCGATTATTTCCTTTGAAGAATTACAATCGGCCAATAAAGGGATTATTCCGGCGGAAATTCAGCAGGAACATGATTTTATTCGCCAAGCAGATTTGATTACGATGGTTTATCCTTTATGGTGGATGGGCTTTCCTGCAATGCTGAAAGGCTATTTGGATCGTGTATTAAGCCATGGTTTTGCTTATAAAACAGAAAATGGTGAATCAAAAGGACTGCTTCAAGGCAAAGCGATGCAACAATTTATCACCATAGGGAGTAGCGTAGCAAAATATCAAGAATACGGCGTGGATAAATCCCTCAATCATTGTTTGATCAATGGTTTATTTAATTATTGCGGTATCGAGAATGTGGATTACACTCTGTTTGGGGATATTCATATTATCGATGATGCTGCTCGCCAAGCGATGCTTGATGAAACTGCCGAAAAAACAACGGCAAAATTGACCGCACTTTTAGCTCAATCGTGAGCACAATCATAGGAAAGCAACAGATGTCAGAAACTCAAGTCAATAATTTCTCTTTAATAAGCCGCCTATTTGGCAATTTATTTTATCGCAGCCCTACGGATCCAATTTTGAGTGGGGTATTTGATTGGCTGCAGCAACAAGGTTTAAGTCAAGTGTGGGCTCTTTCTACGGATAAAGAAAGCGAAGCTGCCATTGATAATTTACAAATGAAAATTGATTTAACGTTGCTTGATCAAGAATATCAAAAATTGTTTGGTCCAAATGGTAACGTACCGACAGCTATTTCAAGTTATGATATGGATGTGCAACGTTTTGTGGATTTTCGTCATGCTCGTAATGTGCCCGAAGCAGAGAATGTGGATCATTTTGCCTTGTTATTGC
>CABSZQ010000076.1 GCA_902482195.1 uncultured Haemophilus sp. | reverse complement strand
GATTATGGCTGGGCGTGTGAGCTCAGCTGATGTAGGCGGTGTCGGTATTGGTGCCTCTATTTGGCTACCTTTGGTACTTTTCGGGCAGGGATTATTACTCGCCTTGCCACCAACAATTTCCTATTTAAACGGTTCTGGGCAGCGCCATCGCATTGCTCACCAAGTGAGACAAGGCCTTTGGATTTCATTTTTAGTGATGATTCCCCTTGCACTCATCATCTATCATAATGATTTCATATTACAGTTTATGAATATGGATGCCCACATGGCAGATGTGACGATGAATTATTTGCGTGCGATGGTGTGGGGCTTGCCTGCCTATTTATTGCTGATTAATTTCCGCTGTTTGAATGATGGTATTGCTAAAACAAAACCTGCCATGGTGATTACCTTCATGGGGTTAATGCTAAACATTCCGCTGAATTATATGTTTATTTACGGCAAATTTGGTGCGCCTGCATTAGGCGGTGTCGGTTGTGGTGTAGCAACGGCTATTGTCAACTGGGCAATGGCAATCTTGATGATTACCTATTCTGCCAAAAACTATAATGAACGTAGTTTGAAAGTCTTTGAAAAGATTATTGAAAAGCCAGATATCAAAACACTGAAAAAATTGACCGCACTTGGCTTGCCGATCGCGATTGCACTATGTAGTGAAGTCTCACTATTTGCCTTAAGTAGTTTATTACTTTCCCCATTAGGTGCGGATGTGGTCGCCAGCCACCAAATTGCCTTAAATACCAGTGCTGTAGCCTTTATGTTCCCCATGTCTATTGCGATGGCTGCCACCATTTTAGTGGCGCAAGAACTGGGTAATCACGCCCCGCAAAAAGCCAAAATCATGGCTCACGCGGCTATTATTCTTGGCTTGATTGTGGCAAGTGTATTGGCGTTGGTGATTTGGGTATTTAGTGCAGAAATCGCTGCATTAATTGTAGGCGATAATGCTACTGTTATTGCCCTTTCAGGCAGCTTATTAGCGATGGCAGCGATTTATCAATTTTCAGATTCAGTACAAGTCGTCGTGAGCGGTATTTTACGTGGCTATAAAGATACTAAAATTATCCTTTATATCACTTTACTTGCCTATTGGGGCGTGGGTATTCCGGTTGGGTATATTCTTTCACGAACGGATTGGATTGTTCCAAGCATCGGGGCAAAAGGCTTCTGGGTTGCATTTATTATTGCCTTAACTATTGCCGCTGCTTTACTCTTTATACGTATGCGAAAAATCCAATCACAATCTGATGAAGCCATTATTCAACAGTTAGAAAGATTGAAATAGTTAAAGTAAAAAGTGCGGTCAAATTTGACCGCACTTTTTTACTCTTTAGCCCAAGGCCGTTCATTACCATACATCTCAATATTCTTTTGACACAATATCTTCAATATTTCTGAAGAAAGCTCATTATTATATTGGTCAGATAACAATAATTCTGGAAATAAGCCTCTTACATTAATGAACTTATCAAAATCAACTACGTAATGTACAGTATATTTTCCCGTAGTTTGTCCTTTTAATCCTAAATCATTCAGCTTTTTGTATACAACACGATCATTCTCTAATCCTGAATACCAACTTTGAGCAACCATTAAAGCTATATTTTTAGGTAATGCGTAACAATTGGTATCAATATGATGTCCTAATATATCAAGATCATATTCTAATGTTTTTTGATGCTCACCAAATTGAATAGATAATTGAATACTCCCTCTTGGTCTCCAATTTCCTAATGATTGAAAATCATCTCGACAAATAAATGTTCCATCTGACAAATAGAAAGATCTTAATGAATATACAAAATCTACACCAGTGTTTAATTCATCGACAATTGTCTCGACATGATTTTTAGTAATTCGATTGTCATCATCCAAATAGCAAATTATATCTTCAGATACTAAAAATGGTGCAATAGCATTGATCGAACTATTAAGCATTAAATTCTTACCAGTATTCATTGGTAAGTAAATTGGGATAACATTAGGATATTTATCTAAAATTGCTTTCGCTTTATGCCAAAATATCTCACCATCGACAAAAACATAATGTTTACAGGAATACGACTGATTTTGAACGCTTAGTATCGTTTGTTCTAGCTCAGCTCGTCCAATAGTTGAAGTTATTATAGCTACACTTGGTTGAGTCATAATTCTAAAACCATATAATCACTCTACATCACCACCACATCAAACTGTTCTTGGTTGTAATACTGCTCTGTTTTGACTTGAACCTGTTTGCTGATGAACATTTCGATCTCTGGCAATAAACCGTGCGATTCTTCTTTGATTAAGTAATCCGCTACAGCTGGAGAAGCATAAACCACAAATTGTTCACTCGAGAATAAGTGGTTAACGCGAATAATCTCACGCATAATTTCATAACATACCGTTTCGACGGTTTTCACGCGTCCACGACCTTGGCAAGTTGGGCATTCATCACATAAAACATGTTCTAAACTTTCGCGAGTACGTTTACGCGTCATTTCCACTAAGCCAAGTTGAGTAAAACCATTCACATTCGTTTTTACGCGATCTTTTGATAGCGCTTCTTCCAAGGATTCAATCACGCGATTGCGATGTTCATCGGTTTGCATATCAATAAAATCAATAATGATAATACCGCCTAAATTACGCAGTTGTAGCTGCTGTGCAATGGCTTTAGTGGCTTCAATATTAGTGTTAAAAATCGTTTCATCTAAATTTCGATGTCCGACGAATGCACCGGTATTGATATCAATAGTTGTCATAGCTTCGGTTTGCTCAATAATGAGATAGCCGCCTGATTTTAAATTCACGCGTTTTTCAAGTGCATTTTGAATACCACGTTCTACACCATAAATATCAAAAATCGGCTGACTGCCTGTATAAAGCATCAATTTTTCACTTAATTCCGGCATAAATTCATCGGTAAACTCTTTTACTTCGTTAAAACAAAGTTTGGAATCGATATGAATTTTCTCTAAATTAGCACCGATAAAATCACGCAAAATACGTTGCGGCAATGCGGGTTCGCCATAAATTTTAGAACGGGTTGGATATTTGCCTTTACGCTCAAGTACTTTACGCCATAAACGTTTTAAGAATTCCGCATCTTGGCGCAATTCTTCTTCCGTTGCCCCTTCGGTGGCCGTTCTAATAATAAAGCCGCCTAACTCATCACAAAAAGGCTCAACAAGCGCTTTTAATCTTGCGCGCTCTTCTTCACTTTCAATACGTTGTGAGACACCAACATGGCTATTTTCCGGCATAAAGACGAGATAACGAGAAGGCAACGTAATATCGGTAGTTAATCTTGCGCCTTTGGTGCCCAAAGGATCTTTTACCACTTGTACTACGATATCCTGCCCTTCGCGTACGAGTTCAGAAATGCTTTTTGCTCGAAATTGCTTTTGTTCGTTCACATCCACACACTCGGTATGTGAAACAATATCGGAAGCATGTAAAAATGCGGCTTTTTCTAAACCGATATCCACAAACGCGGACTGCATCCCCGGTAAAACACGGGTTACTCGTCCTTTATAAATATTCCCCACGATGCCACGTTTGGCTTGACGTTCAATATGAACTTCTTTTAAAACGCCCGTTTCCACCAGCGCAACGCGGGTTTCATTGGGCGTAACATTCATTAATAATTCAACAGAATTCATTTTTTCGACCTTAGTTTTAATGGTATAAGTCTATCGAAAAGGAAAATAGAATAATAGACCCAAATAAGGTAAAATATGACCTTTCTCAAATTTTCATGACTTTTTTTGGGGTATTTAATGTTTGGTTTAGACCCAACACTTATTACTTTTAGTATTTATATTTTCGGCATGATTTTAATCGGTGTCCTTGCCTATTATTATACAAACAACTTATCCGATTATATTTTAGGCGGCCGTAAACTCGGAAGTTTTGTGACAGCCATGTCTGCTGGCGCATCTGATATGTCCGGCTGGTTATTAATGGGCTTGCCGGGTGCGGTGTACGTGTCTGGCCTGGTTGAAGGTTGGATCGCCATTGGTTTAATCCTCGGGGCTTATTTTAACTGGTTACTCGTAGCTGGTCGTTTACGGATCTATACCGAATTTAACAACAATGCTCTCACACTACCGGAATATTTCCACCATCGCTTTGGCACATCACATAATCTCTTAAAAATTGTGTCTGCAACAATCATCCTAGTATTCTTCACTATTTATTGTGGTTCCGGTGTGGTTGCTGGGGCGAAATTATTCCAAAACCTATTCTCAGTCGACTATTCCACAGCAATTTGGTACGGCGCATTAGCGACCATCGTCTATACCTTTATCGGTGGATTTTTAGCCGTAAGTTGGACGGATACCATTCAAGCCACATTGATGATTTTTGCACTGATTTTAACGCCTCTCTTTATCTTTTCAAGTTTGGGTGATACATCACAATTTACGGAAGTGCTACATCAAGCGGAAATTGCCGCAAGTAAAGACTTTACTGATTTATTTAGTTCTACTACACCATTAGGTTTATTAAGTTTAGCGGCTTGGGGCTTAGGTTATTTTGGTCAACCGCATATCCTTGCTCGTTTTATGGCTGCTTACTCGGTGAAATCTCTTATTAAAGCACGCCGCATCAGTATGACATGGATGGTGATTTGCCTCACGGGTGCGATTGGTATTGGCTTCTTCGGTATTCCTTATTTCTTTGCTAACCCTAATGTGGCTGGTGTGGTAAATAATGAACCAGAACAAGTCTTTATTGAACTGGCTAAATTGCTCTTTAATCCATGGATTGCCGGTATTCTACTCTCTGCGATCTTGGCGGCAGTAATGAGTACACTTTCCGCTCAATTATTAATTTCTTCAAGCTCTATTACTGAAGATTTTTATAAAGGGTTTATTCGTCCAAAAGCCTCTGAAAAAGAATTAGTTTGGCTAGGTCGTGCAATGGTTTTAGTTATCGCGGGCATTGCGATTTGGATTGCACAAGATGAAAACAGCAAAGTATTAAAACTCGTTGAATTTGCCTGGGCTGGCTTTGGTTCTGCATTTGGTCCTGTTGTGCTTTTCTCCTTATTCTGGAAACGCATGACTTCATCAGCGGCGATGGCGGGAATGGTTGTCGGTGCAGTGGTTGTCTTTGCTTGGAAATCGGTGATTCCTGAAACCAGTGAATGGTTTAACGTCTATGAAATGATCCCTGGTTTTACGCTTGCTAGCCTGGCAATTATTGTAGTTTCTCTCCTTTCTGCAGAACCTGAAAATGAAGTTAAAGAAACCTTTGAAAAAGCAGAAAGAGCCTATAAGGAAGCAAAATAATGATTGATTTTCGTCCTTTTTATCAACAAATTGCCACCACAAATTTATCTGCTTGGCTAGAAACATTGCCTTTGCAGTTAAAAGAATGGGAAAAACAAACTCATGGTGATTATGCCAAATGGTCAAAAATCGTGGACTTTCTCCCTGATTTACAGGCAGATACCATCGATTTAAAAAATGCAGTGAAATCTGACCGCACTTCCCCACTTTCAGAGGGCGAAAAACAACGCATTATCCATCATTTGAAGCAATTGATGCCGTGGCGAAAAGGACCTTATCATTTATTTGATATTCACGTGGATTGCGAATGGCGTTCTGATTTCAAATGGGATCGTGTTTTGCCTCATCTTGCACCATTAAAAGATCGTACCATTTTAGATGTGGGCTGCGGTAGCGGCTACCATATGTGGCGAATGGTTGGTGAAGGTGCAAAAATGGTCGTTGGTATTGATCCTACCGAGCTTTTCCTTTGCCAATTTGAAGCGGTTCGAAAATTACTAAATAACGATCGTCGAGCTAACTTAATCCCATTAGGTATTGAAGAAATGCAACCACTTGCGGCATTTGATACCGTATTCTCAATGGGTGTGCTTTATCATCGTAAATCACCGCTCGATCATCTCACACAGCTAAAAAACCAATTAGTAAAAGGTGGCGAATTGGTGTTAGAAACCTTAGTGGTTGATGGTGATGCCAATACAGTCTTAGTGCCATCAGATCGCTATGCAAAAATGAAGAACGTGTATTTTATTCCTTCTGTTGCCGCACTCATTAATTGGTTGGAAAAAGTCGGCTTTACAAATGTGCGTTGTGTGGATGTTGCCACCACAACATTAGAAGAACAGCGTAAAACGGATTGGTTAGAAAATGAAAGTTTGATTGATTTCTTAGATCCAAACGATCACAGTAAAACCATCGAAGGCTATCAAGCCCCAACTCGCGCAGTGATTTTAGCGAATAAATAATGGTTTAAATAAAAAGTGCGGTCAAAAAATTCCATGTTTTTTGACCGCACTTTGCTTTTTTATTTTAAAGCAATATGTACCGTAATCTCTTCACGATCGTGATACAAATGCTTCGCCTGAATATCAAATTCCAGTTCTTTTTCTGCCAACATCACCGCAAGATTTTCTAAGCACAACATCACTTCTTGATAGCGTTTTTTCATTGGCAATTTCAAGTTGAAAATGGTTTCTCGGCACCAGCCGTTAATCAACCATTTTCCTATTAAATTCGCAATTCGACTTGGTTG
>CABSZQ010000075.1 GCA_902482195.1 uncultured Haemophilus sp. | reverse complement strand
TTATACAGGCTTTGAAGGAACATTAAATAGCCATTTGCGTAATCCACTTGTGGAATTACCGATGAAAACAGAAGATACTTTCAAAGATGTTGATGCCATTATTTTGACTCATACACATGAAGATCATTGGGATGAGGTTGCACAAAAAATTTTACCTAAATCCATCAAAATTTTTGTGCAACATGAACGGGATGGCGACTTACTCAAAGCGCAAGGTTTTACTAATATAACCAGTTTATCGCTAGAAAAACCGGTGGAGTTCGAAGGTATTATTTTAAATAAAACCGGCGGTTCTCACGGCACAACGGAAATGTACGCTGTGCCACAATTGGCTGAGATTTTAGATGAGGCGATGGGCGTAACATTCCAAGCGAAAGGTCATCCAACGGTGTACTTGGTTGGTGACACAGTTTGGACTGCCGAAGTAAACAAAGCCATTAATCGTTATAAACCTGATGTAATGATTATGAACACAGGTGATGCGCGTACCTTAGCTTTTCCGAATGACGGCATTATTATGGGGTTACAAGATGTTGCTCATGCTCGCCAAATGCTACCAAATACAAAACTTATCACGGTGCACATGGATGCAGTAAACCATATGTCTGTTTACCGTAAGGATTTACGCCAATTTATCCAAGCAAACAAGCTTGAAAATGTAGCAATTCCAGAAGATGGTGAAACAGTGAAGTTTTAAAAATAAGCGGTCAAGTTTTGATGGAGATTTGCAAAAACACCTAAAAATTTGACCGCACTTCGTTATAAAAAAGCCGTCTGAAATTTCAGACGGCCTTTTTCTAAGAAATAATTTTAATTAATTCCTTCCACTAAAATTGCGCGGCCTGTTGTTGCGCCCAAACGGATGGATTTGAATGCTTGGAAACGCCGAAATCGGGCACGATACGCAATACTTTCCGCAAAACGGGTTTTCTGTTTCAGGAAAACCGCCTGCCGGAAAACTTGACCGCGATGCAGAATATCGCTATTTTTATGGACAAACCCGATGAAGGCGAAATCATCGCGCTGGCGGCGAAAGTCGGGCTGACTGCGGGCGATTTGAACAAATATCCGACCGAATTTTCCGGCGGCATGGCGAAACGGGTAGCATTTTTGCGCCTGCTGCTGTGCGGCTGCGACCTTGCCTTGCTGGACGAGCCGTTCGTCGGTTTGGACCGCGATTTGCGCGATATTTTGGTCGCCATGCTGGTGGAAAAAATCGAGCGGCAGGGCATGGTGTGTATGCTGGTAACGCACGACCGCTTCGAAGCCGCACGCCTGAGCCATGAAATCATGCTGCTTTCCACTAAGGGCATGAACGTGCAAAACGTGATTACCCTGCCTACGCCGCTGTCTGAACGCGATTGGGCTTTTGAAGAAGCCGTGGTGGCAAGAGAGTTTCAGGGGATTCATTATTATGAGTGATAGGAATTTAAATTTCTGACAAACCTTGCGGTTCGTTGCCCTCTCCCTAGCCCTCTCCCCGTGGGAGAGGGCTAGGGAGAGGGTAAGCAAGCCGCAGGCTTGCCTCTTTAGCGAAAGATACGAATCTGTTATCCGAACGCGATTCGGTTTTTGAAAAAGCCGTGGTGCCAAGGGGGCAGGGGATTCATTATGAGGTGCTTTATGTTTTCGACTGTGATTACTGCTGCTGTTTTATATATTGCTACAGCAGTAGATTTGTTGGTAATACTATTAATATTTTTTGCTAGAGCAAATACTAGAAAAGAATATCGAGATATTTATATCGGACAATATTTAGGTTCTGTAATTTTAATATTAGTTAGTTTATTTCTAGCTTTTGTTTTGAATTATGTTCCGGAAAAATGGGTGTTGGGTTTATTAGGTTTAATACCGATTTACTTAGGTATTAAAGTTGCTATTTACGACGATTGTGAGGGCGAAAAAAGAGCTAAAAAAGAATTGGATGAAAAAGGGTTGTCAAAATTAGTCGGTATTGTTGCTTTGGTTACAGTTGCTAGTTGTGGTGCAGATAATATTGGACTTTTTGTTCCTTACTTTGTGACTTTAGATCTTGTCGACTTATTAGTTACTCTTCTTGTATTTTTAATATTGATTTTTGTTTTAGTATATACAGCACAAAGATTGGCTAATATTTCAGGTGTTGGTGAAATTGTAGAGAAGTTTAGTCGTTGGATAATGGCTGTTATTTATATTGGTTTAGGGTTATTTATTATTATTGAAAATAATACAATTCAAACAATAATATCAATAATATGAATGATACGGGCATTTGAGTATCTGACAAACCTTCGGCTTGCTTCTTCAATATAAGATACAACCCTGTCCGCAATAAATCCATATCCGAAAGCATCTTCATGCAGAATTAAGCCAAACCATGAATAAGTTTTTCACCCACCCCATGCGGCCGTTTTTCGTCGGTGCGGCGGTGCTTGCCATACTCGGCGCGTTGGTGTTTTTCATCAGCTCCGGTGCCGTCATTTTGAAATGAAACCAAATCAAAGCCAATTGAACCGTCATCTACTTGTGTATGGCCATCACGACCGCCGATTGCTGTTGCTGATGTTTTGTAGAAAATTTTCATAATGTTTTCCTCATTTAATATTGGTTAATATGTTTTGGCGTACCGCCGTTGAAAGTGAGTACATTATATTGAACGGCAATATGAAGTGTTATATGATTTATTCAAATTACTTGCCTATTCCTACAAAATCATATTCTCAACTGAAACGATAGAACGCTTATTACAAGTTATTCCACATAACGAACTCTATTCATCACCGATTAAAGGTTTATTTCTTCGCCATTCAGATCAACCATTTTGTTACGAAGGTATTATTCAAGAGCCGAGCATTTGCATCGTGTTAAGCGGAGAACGTGAAGTGCAGTTAGGCGAACAATGCTACCGATTTGATAATCAACATTTTATGTTTTGCCCAGTAAACATACCGATGCGTGGCGAGATTAAATGTGCAGAGCCGCAAAAGCCGTTTTTAGTGATGTCGATGAAAATTGATATTGAAAGCGTTAGCAAGATTTTATTAGCAAATCCAAACCTTGTAGATGATGTCCAACAGGGCGACGAAGGTTTTGCACAATGGCATCTGGATGAATCTCTCAAAAATGCTGTTGAACGTCTATTGCTCTTGCACGAAAATCCAAAAGATATTGAGTTTCTTGCACCGCTTATCCAACAAGAAATTTATTATCGACTCCTTATAGGCGAACAAGGTGGCAAATTTAAAGCCATGGTAAGCAATGGATCGCATACCAAAAAAATCGCCCAAGCCACCCATTATCTGCAACAACATTTTAGTGAAACCATCACTGTGGAAACCTTGGCAAATCTAAGTGGCATGTCATTATCTGGATTTCATAGTCATTTCAAGAAGATAACCAGCCTTTCACCGCTACAATATCAAAAATCATTACGTTTGATGGAAGCCAGACGATTGATCGCACAAGAAGGACGAGGTATTACCGAAGCCGCTTACCAAGTCGGCTACGAATCACCTAGCCAATTCAGCCGTGAATACAAACGGTATTTCGGGCATGCGCCCAAGGGGGATATTAAATAGATGGGGCTTAAAGATAGGTTTAAATACACCTAAAAATTTGACCGCACTTTATGATGAAAAAAGTCTGAAACGTTAATTTCAGACGGTTTTTTATTTACCAAGATTTTGTGAAAGACATTAAAAATGAGATAATTCTTAAACCTTTTAAGAGGAATTATTTATAAAGATATTTGGAGAAAGCATGGAACATAAACTTGAGGATATCATTGCGATTTTTAATCAATGTTTTGAAGAAGAATATAATACGCGATTGGTTAAAGGTGGGGATGAGCCGATTTACATTCCTGCAAATGATGAGGTGCCTTATAACGCGATTTACTTTGCGAGAGGCTTTTACAGCAGTGCATTACATGAAATTGCCCATTGGTTAGTGGCGGGGAAAGAGCGCCGTAAATTAGAAGATTTTGGCTATTGGTATGAGCCGGATGGCCGTTCAGAAGATCGTCAGCGTGATTTTGAAAAGGTGGAAGTGAAGCCTCAAGCATTGGAATGGATTTTAGCCACTGCGGCGGGATTTCGTTATTTTGCCAGTGCGGATAATTTGAATGGCAATCCGGGAGATACGCAACCATTTAAGCAAGCGGTATATGAACAAGTAAAAACCTATGCAGAAAAAGGCTTACCAAAACGTGCCGAAACCTTGCGTCATGCCTTGGCTCAATTTTATGGCACAGAAGATCGAATTGATTTAGCGAAATTTGATGTGACTCGCATCTAAAGTGCGGTCATTTTTAGGCAGATTTTGCGTCTGTCAATTTTCCTTAAAATCGGCTAAAATAGGCCGATTTTATTTTTGGCTTTAACTTTATAAAAATATGAAAGATTCTATTATTGCAAAACTTGAAAGTTTAAAAGAACGTTATGAAGAATTAGAGGCATTGCTAGGCGATGCGTCGGTAATTTCGGATCAGGATAAATTCCGTGCGTATTCTAAAGAATATTCACAACTTGAAGATGTGGTGAAATGTTTTAATCGTTGGAATCAGCTTAATTCTAACATTGCTGAAGCAGAGTTGATGTTAGATGATCCTGAAATGAAAGAAATGGCAGAAATGGAAATTGAAGAATCCAAAGCCGAAATTGAAGAAGTAGAGCAACAACTTCAAATTCTTTTATTACCAAAAGATCCAAATGATGAATATAACTGCTATTTAGAGATTCGCGCAGGTACAGGTGGGGATGAAGCGGGTATCTTTGCCGGTGATTTATTCCGTATGTATAGCCGTTATGCTGAAAGTAAACGCTGGCGTGTTGAAATGCTCAGCGCAAATGAAAGCGAGCAGGGCGGTTATAAAGAAGTGATCGTTAAAGTAAGCGGTGATGGCGTGTATGGTCAGTTAAAGTTTGAATCAGGCGGCCACCGTGTACAACGTGTACCAAAAACAGAAAGCCAAGGTCGTATTCATACTTCTGCTTGTACTGTTGCGGTGATGCCAGAATTACCAGAATCAGAAATGCCGGAAATCAATCCAGCTGATTTACGTATTGATACCTACCGTTCATCTGGTGCGGGTGGTCAGCACGTTAATACAACAGACTCTGCGGTACGTATTACTCACATTCCAACGGGTATTGTGGTGGAATGTCAGGATGAGCGTTCACAACACAAAAACAAAGCGAAAGCGATGTCTGTATTGGCTTCACGTATTGTTCAAGCAGAGCAAGAACGTCAAGCGGCAGAGCAAGCGGATACCCGCCGTAACTTATTAGGTTCAGGCGATCGTTCAGATAAAATTCGTACTTATAACTACCCACAAGGTCGTGTAACAGATCACCGTATCAATTTAACGCTCTATCGCTTAGATGAAGTGATGAACGGCAAAATTGACGAGCTTATTCAGCCGATTATCACTGAATATCAAGCAGATCAATTAGCGGCGTTATCTGAGAATAATTAATGACCTATCAACAATGGCTTGCCGATGCTGCGCAAGCCTTAAATCAGGTAAATCCGACAGAGAATGGCAAAGTTGATGCGTTAGTGCTATTGCAACACGCAACGGGCAAATCAAGAACGCAAATTTTAGCTTTCGATGAAACGGAAATTGATGAAAAAGTGCGGTTAAAATTGACCGCACTTTTAGATCGTCGTTTAAAAGGCGAGCCTATCGCTTATATCCTCGGTGAAAAAGAATTCTGGTCCTTACCTTTAAATGTGTCGGAAGGAACATTAATTCCTCGCCCCGATACTGAAATTCTTGTAGAAAAAGCATTACACATTGCGTTAGAAAAACTGGAAGAAAATCCACCGCACTTTCGTATTCTCGATCTCGGAACCGGCACTGGCGCCATTGCGTTGGCGTTGGCTTCTGAGCTTTCTCCTATTTGTCAAAAAAAGCATATTCAATTGGATGTTATTGGTGTGGATTTAATGCCAGAAGTCGTCAAATTAGCGCAATCCAATGCAGAAAAAAATCAACTCAAGGTGCAATTTTTACAGAGTCGTTGGTTTGAAAATGTTGAAGAGCAGTTTGATATTATCGTCAGTAATCCGCCTTATATTGATGAAACCGATGAGCATCTTTTCCAAGGTGATGTGCGTTTCGAGCCTTGTTCGGCGTTGGTGGCGGGCGAAAACGGTTTAGCTGATTTACGTCATCTTATTGAGTATGCGCCAGTACATTTAAATGATGGTGGTTATTTATTGTTAGAACACGGTTGGAAACAGGGCGAAGAAGTGCGGTCAATTTTCTGGCAAAATCATTGGCAAGGGGTTGCAACCATACGGGATTATGGCGACAATGAGCGCGTAACATTGGGATATTGGAAGCGGTAATGAAATACGATCAAAAAGCCTTGTATGCTGAGCTGACTCATTTTTATCTGAGCATTTGTGAGAAAGAGCAACTTGATGAGCCTCGTATAAGAGGGCTTGTGGGGAGTTTAGTGCGTAAAGCTCGCCAAGCTATTCCAGAAGAATGGGATAATAAAGCTAAAATTCATCAATTATTACAGCTATTTTACGGTGATTGGGGCTTTCATTGTGATGCGGATAATTATTTCTATGCTCGCAATTTATACC
>CABSZQ010000074.1 GCA_902482195.1 uncultured Haemophilus sp. | reverse complement strand
ATTATTTCCTTTAGTTATATCAAATAAAATTTGTTTAATTAATAAACAAAAAAGGTCTGTGAAAACAGACCTTAGATAAAATGAATTCAATCAATAGATTAAGCTTCAATACCTTCGAATAACGCCGTACTTAAATAACGTTCTGATGCAGAAGGTAAGATCGCGACGATTAATTTATCTTGGAATTCTGGTAGTTTTGCTAAGCGGTCAGCTGCTGCCACTGCAGCACCTGAAGAAATACCCGCAAGAATCCCTTCCTCAGCCATTAAGCGACGAGCGGTCGCAATTGCCGTATCGCTATCTACAGTTTCCACGCGATCAATTAATGATAAATCTAAGTTTTTCGGAATGAAGCCCGCACCGATACCTTGAATTTTGTGTGGACCTGGTTTCACTTCTTGGCCTGCAAGGGTTTGGCTAATAACAGGTGATTCTGTTGGTTCAACCGCCACAGAGGTAATTTTTTTACCGTGATCTAATTTGATTGCACGAGAAATACCGGTAATTGTACCACCAGTACCCACACCAGCAACCACAACATCGACTTTACCTTCAGTATCTTTCCAGATTTCTTCACCAGTAGTTTGACGGTGAATGTCCGGGTTAGCAGGGTTTTCAAATTGTTTTAGCATCACATAATGATTTGGGTTAGACGCCACAATTTCTTCTGCTTTAGCAATCGCACCTTTCATCCCTTTTGAGCCTTCAGTGAGTACAAGATTCACGCCTAAACCACGTAATAAACGTTTACGTTCAAGACTCATGGTTTCAGGCATAGTTAAGGTGATTTTGTAACCGCGTGCTGCTGCCACATAAGCTAAAGCAATACCGGTGTTACCGCTGGTTGCATCTACAATTTCTTTACCCGCTGTTAAAATGCCGTCTTTTTCTGCTTGCCAAATCATATTGGCACCAATACGGCATTTCACGCTGAAGCTTGGGTTACGACCTTCAATTTTTACGACAACGTTACCATTGTGTCCGAAGTGTTTTAAACGAACTAATGGCGTATTACCGATTGAGTATGAGTTATCTGCATAAATTGTCATTTTACTGTCCTTTTATATTTTGGAATAATTTGATGCAATAGTTATAACACCAGCTTTTAAATTCAAAAAATAGTTAATAGCTATATTTTATAACTAAATGCTATTTATTCACGATGTTATTTCCTGAAGGCTTAATTTCCGTACTATTAGAACGTGTCACAATTTGTGTTGAACCTGAAGTGCGGTCAAAATTCATATCAAATTTTAATTGTGAGCGATAATTTTCCACCCACATCACCGTTGCACCACAGACCGCCACAGGAATAATCACTAAGTTTACGATTGGCAATGCGGTACAAAGGGTAATTAATGCTCCGAATGTCAGGCTTTGTGTGCGTCTTTCGCCTAATGCATTTTTCATGATGCCAAAGGAAATCTTGTGGTTATCAAACGGATAGTCGCAATATTGAATTGCCATCATCCAACAGGTAAATAAGAATGTCAGCACAGGAATAATGGTTTGTCCGATAACAGGGATAAAACTTAATAAGAACAAGCCCACAAATTTCGGTAAGCTGTACCATAGTTTTTGCCATTCACGATTTAGCATACGTGGCACATCTTTCATAATTTCGGCAAAACCATCATCATTAACGGCTTCACCAGTCAGCATTTTTTCGACTTTTTCTGCTAACAATCCATTAAACGGTGCGGCAATAAAGCCTGAAAGTGTTGTAAAGGCAAAATAGAAAAATAAGAGAATTGAGCCAATAGACAACACAAGCAAAATCACGCTTAAAAAGCTTAGCCAATCTGGAATAAAGCTCATCACCCAGTCAATCATCGTGGAGATTTGTGAAACGAATAGCCAGAATAAGCCTGTAAGTAGAACGACGTTAAGTAAAATTGGCATAATCACAAAACGGCGTAGGCCTTTTTGCGTAATAAAATGCCACCCCATTACGAAATGATTGAAAGCAGATTTTATTTCATTTTGATCGATCATCATTGTTCCTTTAAATTGAAAAGTAAAAAATACAAAATGTCACAGAAAGACAATATTTTTTCAGAAAAATTCCATCTCATCCCTTTTAATATCTTGTTTGCTTTCCTATTTTTTCACCTGTGGAAATGTGATAGGATTAGCAAAAATCATTGCGTTAAGGAGCAACAAGAATGGATTTAAATACCATTTTGATTATTTTAGGGGTAATCGCTTTAATTGCCTTAGTGGTACACGGATTATGGTCAAATCGCCGTGAGAAATCAAAATATTTTAAAAGCGCGAATACATTTAACCGCACTTCTAAAAACGGTGAGGTCAATCCTTTTTCGCAAGCTGCTGATCCTAATGCGGATATTCGTTTAACACATCGTGCTCAAGCGGCGCAGCCTGTACAACAACATGTTCAACCTAAAGTGGCACCACAGGCGACAAGCCAACAGCAATTTAATTTTGATGAGCAGCGCGTTCAAGTGGATGCGCGTCAAATAGAAAAAAGCGTGGACGATATTAAAATCTCCTTACCAAATCAGCCGGTTTATGAGATGAATACAACGCAACCTGCTCCTGCACCAAAAACTGAGCCAGTGGTTTATCCTGAAACGAATGTACAGCCGAAACCAAGTGTAGCAGAAATGACAATCGAAGAACTAGAAGCACAAAGCAATGATTTTGACGGTGTGAATTCTTCTTCGCCTGAACTGCGTGAGCAATTAGCTGAGATGTCATTAAATCCAACTCAAGAACCTGTTCATGAGAACGTGCATTTTAACTACCACGAACCGGTAGAGGTTGAAAAACCAAAACAAACCACGGGTTTTGTTCAACTTTATGTGATTTCAAATCAAAATCGTGAATTCTATGGTCCACAATTATCCCAATCTTTAGAAAATCTCGGTTTTATTTTTGGCGAGCGTCAAATGTATCACCGCCACTTTGATTTAAGTGTGGCAAGCCCAGTGCTATTTAGCGTGGCAAACATTGAACAACCAGGTACGTTTGATTATTACAATATGGCCGAGTTTTCAACTATGGGTGTGGTGCTCTTTATGCAGTTGCCATCACCAGGTAATAATTTGGCAAACTTGCGCATGATGATTCGTGCAGCGAAAACCATCGCAGAAGATTTAGGTGGCGTGGTATTGACTGATCAGCAAGAGATTTTTGATGATATGGCTGAGCAGGATTACTTATCTCGCATCGCATAAAACGCACGAAAAAATAACCGCACTTTGGGCGAGCCGATGGTTCGCCCATTTTAATTCAATAAGTAAACCGTTAGAGAACATTATGAGCCTTCAGCAACAAATTGATACATTACGTCAGGATCTTCGTCGTTATGAATATGAATATCATGTATTGGATAACCCAACCATTCCTGATGCAGAATATGACCGTTTATTTCATCAACTTAAAGCCTTAGAAGCCGCCCATCCGGAACTCATTACGGCAGATTCACCTACTCAGCGAGTGGGTGCTAAACCGTTGTCAGGCTTTGCTCAGATTCGTCATGAAATTCCAATGCTCTCTTTAGATAATGCTTTCTCAGACGAGGAATTTTATGCATTCGTAAAACGTATTGAAGATCGTCTTATTCGTTTGCCTGAACCCCTTACTTTCTGCTGTGAACCTAAGTTAGATGGTTTAGCCGTGAGTATTTTGTATGTGAATGGTGTGCTGACTCAAGCGGCAACGCGTGGTGATGGGACAACGGGGGAAGATATTACTGCCAATATTCGCACGATTCGAAATATTCCCTTGCAGCTTTTAATGGACAATCCGCCTGCACGTTTAGAAGTGCGTGGTGAAGTGTTTATGCCACATGAAGGCTTTGAGCGTTTAAATCAACAGGCTCTAGAGAAAGGCGAGAAAACCTTTGCTAACCCACGTAATGCAGCGGCGGGATCGTTGCGCCAGCTTGATCCTAAAATTACGAGTAAACGTCCATTGGTATTGAATGCTTATGGTATTGGTATTGCGGAAGGGGTAGATTTGCCGAATACGCATTATGATCGTTTGCAATGGCTGAAGTCTATTGGGATTCCGGTAAATCCTGAAATCCGTTTATGTAACGGCACAGATGAAGTGTTAGATTTTTATCGTGATATTCAAAATAAACGCAGTTCTCTTGGCTACGATATTGATGGCACCGTGCTGAAAATCAATGATATTGCGTTACAAGAGAAATTAGGTTTTATTTCTAAAGCGCCGCGTTGGGCGATTGCTTATAAATTCCCTGCGCAAGAAGAATTAACTCGCTTAAATGACGTGGAATTCCAAGTAGGCAGAACGGGGGCGATTACACCTGTTGCCAAATTAGAACCTGTATTCGTGGCAGGTGTCACGGTGAGTAATGCCACATTACATAACGGCGATGAAATTGAACGCTTGGATATTGCCATTGGCGATACGGTAGTGATTCGTCGTGCGGGAGATGTGATCCCACAAATTATCGGCGTGTTGCACGATCGTCGTCCAGCGGATGCGAGACCGATCATTTTCCCTAAAACTTGTCCGGTATGTGATTCGGCCATTGTTCGTATTGAAGGCGAAGCGGTAGCACGTTGTACAGGCGGTTTGTTCTGTGCAGCACAGCGTAAAGAAGCGCTTAAACATTTCGTTTCTCGCAAGGCCATGGATATTGATGGCGTCGGGGGCAAATTAATCGAGCAGTTGGTGGATCGTGAATTAATTCATACGCCAGCCGATTTATTCAAGTTAGATTTAACCACACTGACCCGTTTAGATAGAATGGGCGCCAAATCTGCTGAAAATGCCTTAGCTAGCCTTGAAAAAGCGAAAAATACGACGTTAGCACGTTTTATTTTTGCTTTAGGAATTCGTGAAGTGGGTGAAGCAACGGCATTGAATTTAGCGAATCATTTTAAAACCCTGGAAGCCTTGCAAAATGCAGATTTAGAAGCCTTACAGCAAGTGCCTGATGTGGGCGAAGTGGTAGCTAATCGTATTTTAGCATTTTGGCATGAACCACATAATGTCGCGGTGGTGAATGATTTAATCGCTCAAGGCGTACATTGGGAAACCGTGGAAACCAAAGAAGTGACAGAAAACCGCTTTAAAGGCAAAACGGTTGTATTAACCGGGACTTTAACTCAAATGGGGCGTAATGAAGCTAAAGCCTTATTACAAGATATGGGCGCGAAAGTGAGCGGCTCGGTTTCAGCAAAAACGGATTTTGTGATTGCCGGTGATGCGGCGGGTTCTAAGCTCACAAAAGCACAAGAATTAGGTGTTACCGTTCTAACGGAAGAAGAATTTTTGGCTCAGATTTAACCGTCTCAATCGAAAAAAAAACTAAAAAAATGACCGCACTTCATCTCATCTCAAGATTAAGTGCGGTTTAACTTTTCTTCTTAATAAACGATAGCGGACATTTTAAGCTCTTAATTTACTGGCTCCGCGTTCCAGTTGTGTTGCCAAGCATTCTTTTGATGCAATAATCTGTTTACCAAAGCGTTTATATAAACGTTGTTTTAATTTTGCGAATCCTTTCACTTTAGCACTTTTTTCTGCCCCAAATAGCTGCTTGATATGAAGTGTCACCTGACCAATCTCTTGTAAGGCTATACCTGTTTTGGCTTTTAATTCGTTTAATTGGAACGTGATTTTTTCCTGTACATGCTGTTCCAATTGTTGCGTTAATTCTGCCGTATCGGCGGTTTCATTTTGACACAACTGTTCAAACTCGGCGATTTCTGTACTGAAATCTAGCTGTAACCCTTGTTCCAGTTCAATCAATACTGCTGTGCCGTATTCCAATTGTGATGTTAATTGCTGTTGGCTTTGAACTAATTGATTTTGAATGGCTTCACTTTGCTCAATACATTCATTTAATGACTGTTTCATTTCTGTTTGTTGCTGTATGGCAGAGGCTTTTAGTGAATCAATTCGTTGTTGAATTTGCTGCATAAGATCTGACATTCTTTGTACGTTTTCCATTTTCTTCTCCTTTGGGATTTTTAACCGCACTTAAGAAAAGTGCGGTCATTTTGTTATTTATTTTTTAATGATTTGTTTCACATCAACTTCTGTTTTATTCCATTCTTTATCGACTTTACCGATAATTTGAATGTTATCTTGAGGTGCTATTGTTTGACCATTCCATGCTTTTTTGCTGACTTCAATTTGGATTTCTTTTCCACTTGCGTCTTTAAATAAGAAATCCTTTTTACCAATTTGTTTTACAATTTGTCCGTCTAAACGAACTGGAGTGTTATCATTGGCATTTAATGCATCAGCAACGGTTTTCACAATGACGCTTTCATCTACAAAACCTTGTTGAGTAACTTGATTATTACCATCATTAAATCCTTGCGCCATTGCGGTGTTATATACGGCAACAGAAGATAATGCGATAGCTGCAACAGTAAGTAATTTTTTCATAGTTTGTTCTCCTAAATAAGATAATCATAAAGTAAGTTGAAAGCTTTGCTTTCAGATGTATTAAATCATTCAAATCTTAATCTTTTCTTAAGTGATTAACATTTTTCAGATTTATTTATCGATTGGGTTATTTGCCTTTCGATGAGTGTATTTAAACAAGAGAATCTTAAGGAAAGATTAAGAG
>CABSZQ010000073.1 GCA_902482195.1 uncultured Haemophilus sp. | reverse complement strand
TAAACTCATTATGCCTTATAGCGAAAGCATGGAGTTTGTCGGAGAAGAACTCATGCCGCCATCTTGGGTAGAAAAAGGTCGTATTGCTTTTTTCTTTGGTACAGATGATCTTGGTCGTGATGTACTCAGTCGATTAATTATGGGGACACAATATACTCTCGGTTCCTCTCTTTTAGTGGTCATTGCTGTGGCAATTATTGGTGGCGCATTAGGTATTCTTGCCGGTATGTCAGAAGGGATTAAATCTCGTTTTTTAGGTCATTTTTTTGACGCCTTTTTATCTATCCCTATTTTACTGATTGCCATTATTATTTCGACGTTAATGGAACCGAGCTTAATAAATGCCATGTTTGCCACTCTGTTGGCTATTTTGCCGTATTTTGTACATGCCATTTATCAAGCAATTCAGCAAGAGCTAAAGAAAGACTACGTACTCTTACTGAAATTAGATGGTATTTCAAACTGGGAATTATTAAAAACTACAATCTTGCCGAATATTAGTGTCGTCTATACGCAAGAAATTTCTCGAGCATTTGTGGTCGCTATTTTAGATATTACGGCTCTCAGCTTTATTTCTCTAGGTGCACAACGTCCAATGCCAGAATGGGGCGCAATGATTAAAGATTCGTTAGAGCTGATTTATCTTGCCCCTTGGACAGTTTTATTACCGGGCTTTGCTATTATTTTCACCATTTTATTAAGCATTATTTTTACTAACGGATTGTGTCAAGCAATCAATAAATATTACGAGTAACCCATGGCGCTGTTAGATATTCGCAATCTTAATATTGAAATTCAAACACCAAACGGTCGCATGAAAATTGTGGACGGCGTCAATCTTTCGCTTAATGAAGGGGAAATTCTAGGACTCGTTGGTGAATCGGGTTCCGGTAAAAGTTTAATTGCTAAAGTAATCAGTAATTCCATTAAAGATAACTGGATTGTCACGGCTGACCGTTTTCGTTTTAATGATGTTGAATTGCTTAAACTGACACCAAATCAACGTCGAAAAATCGTTGGAAAAGAAATTTCAATGATCTTCCAAAACCCATTAAGTTGCCTTGATCCAAGCCGAAAAATTGGTAAACAGCTTATCCAAAGTATTCCAAACTGGACCTTTAAAGGCCGTTGGTGGCAGTGGTTTGGTTGGAAAAAACGTCGTGCGATTGAATTACTGCACCGCGTAGGGATTAAAGATCACCAAGATATTATGGCGAGTTATCCAAATGAGCTCACTGAAGGTGAAGGACAAAAAGTGATGATTGCCGTAGCAGTGGCGAATCAACCTCGATTATTAATTGCGGATGAACCCACTAATTCTTTGGAGTCCATTACGGCATTGCAAATTTTCCGCTTGCTTTCAAGTATGAATCAAAACCAAGGCACAACAATTTTATTAGCCAGTAACGATCTTAAAAGTATCAGTGAATGGTGTGATAGCATTTCCGTTCTTTATTGTGGGCAAAATACAGAGTCTGGGCCAACCGACCAAATATTAGAAATGCCTCATCATCCTTATACACAAGCATTGCTTTACTCTGTTCCCGATTTTAGTCGCCCCTTAGGTTTTAAAAGCAAATTAGGCACATTAGAAGGGACTGTGCCGATTTTAGAACAAATGCCGATTGGTTGTCGTTTAGGACCTCGCTGCCCTTTTGCTCAGCGTGAATGTATTCAAAAACCAAGCCGTTATCGCATTAAACAGCATGAGTTTTCCTGCCATCATCCGATTAATCTTCGAGAACGGCAGTTTAAAGATAAAGTGGCCGTTTCACCGCTTACGCTTAACACTGAATCAAAAGGAAACGAATAATGCCATTATTACAAGTGGAAAATCTCAGTAAAACCTTTGATGAACCTGCCAAACTTTTTGGCTCAGAGCAATTTTATGCGGTAAAAGATGTCAGCTTTACGCTTAACCGTAAAAAAACGCTTGCGATTATCGGTAAAAATGGTTCGGGTAAATCGACCTTAGTAAAAATGATCGCAGGGATAACTCCCCCTGCTTCAGGAAAAATCTTATTTAATGATTTACCATTACAATTCGAAGATTATCACTATCGCGCACAGCATATTCGAATGGTTTTCCAAGATGCGAATTCAGCGTTTAACCCACGTTTAAATATTGGACAAGCCTTAGATGCACCACTACGATTAATTACCGATTGGGATGAAGAGACTCGCAATGAAAAGATCTTTGAAACGCTCTCATTGGTAGGGCTTTATCCTGATTATACGAATCTGAAAATTAAACACCTTTCAGTCAGTCAAAAACAGCGGATCGCCTTAGCTCGTGCGCTGATTCTTCAACCTGAGATCATTATTATTGATGATGCATTGAGTACATTAGACGCCTCTGTGCGTATTCAATTGCTTAATCTGATTTTAGATTTACAAGAGCATTTAGGAATTTCCTATATTTATGTTGGACAAAATTTAGGCATTATCAAACATATTGCCGATCAAGTTTTGGTGATGGATGAAGGTGAAATTATCGAGTCTGGCACCCCGAGAGAGATCTTTACTAATCCTCAAAATAACATTACTCGCCTACTTGTAGAAAGTCATTTTGGTCAATTGCTTGATGAAAATGCTTGGCAAACAACTACTTCCTAATTCTCTGTCAAACAAGTTAGGCATAGACATCTCAAAAAAACGTCTTTAAAATTGACCGCTCTTTTCATTCTTTTTAACAAAATAGGAAAGCAACTATGCAAGCATTATTAAAACTCACTAACTTTGTGAGCAAAACTTTCGCATTATGGGCGATTGTTTTTGCTCTTCTCGCCTTTCTCTTCCCGGCACAATTTAAAATTTTTGCACCATACATTCCTTACCTTTTAGGTTTAGTGATGTTTGGTATGGGAATTACCTTAACGTTTGCTGATTTCAGTGAAGTGGCTAAACACCCTAAATCTGTATTTATTGGTGTGGCAGGTCAATTTATCATTATGCCTGCTATCGCATTCGGATTAGCAAAAGCCTTTGATTTGCCAGCTGATTTAGCGGTTGGTGTGATTCTGGTGGGTTCTTGCCCAGGTGGTACTTCATCAAACGTAATGACTTATTTAGCGAAAGGTAACACTGCGCTTTCTGTTGCTTGTACCACAATCTCAACCTTACTTTCACCAATATTAACCCCTGCCATTTTCTATGTATTAGCAAGTCAATGGTTAGATATTGATGCAGGTGCAATGTTTATGTCTGTATTAAAAATGGTGTTGTTCCCAATTTTCTTAGGTTTAGTTGTTCGTGCACTCTTCAAAAAACAAGTGGAGCAAGCAAGCCAAACTATGCCATTAGTGTCTGTTATTTCTATCGTTTTAATCTTGGCAGCCGTCGTAGCAGTAAGTAAAGATAAGATTGTAGAATCTGGCCTATTAATTTTCAGCGTGGTGGTTTTACATAACTGCTTAGGCTATTTAATTGGTTACTTTGCGGCAAAATTATTTAAACTTAATACGGCGGATAGTAAAGCTGTGGCAATTGAAGTAGGTATGCAAAACTCAGGTTTAGGTGCTGCATTAGCTGCTGCTCATTTCAACCCAATTGCAGCGGTACCAAGTGCTTTATTTAGTTTCTGGCACAATGTATCGGGTCCAATTTTGGCGAATATTTTCTCTAATATCAAAAATGAAAAATAAAAATTAGCTATTTGGGTAAAAAATAAGGGCGGAAATTACATTCCGCCCTTTTTGTATTTTACTGTTTTACTTAACCGAACCGCAATTTAAACAATACAAATACTGCCCTTTTGGATCATTAAATTTAGTCAAGACATTCAGTTGTTTTTTCACTTGATGCACTTCCTGTGGTAATCCTAACCAATTTGTCAGTAAGGCTTGACCTTTTTGTTTAAGCTTACGATCTAATTGAGCTAAGAAACTATTATCTTCATCAACCAACCATTGCACACTAAAGCTATCCATATATTTATCCGGATTTTGGTTTACTAGGGCACCAGCTTTCTCAATGGATACATCTATATCACCTAATTCATCCACCAAACCATTTTTATGTGCATCTTGCCCTAACCAAACTTGGCCTTGAGCAATTTTATCTACTTTATCTTTTGATAACTGACGACCACGGCTTACGACATCTAAGAAGCGGTCATAACCATTTTCAATACCAAGTTGATAGATATCTTGAGTATTTTTATTCAGAGGGCTTAAAGCTGATGTTTCCGCGAGATCTGTTGTCGCTACCCCATCGGTACTCATTCCCATTTTTTTAATCGTGTTTTCAAAGGTTGGGAATAATGCAAAGATCCCAATGGAACCCGTAATCGTATTTTTATCTGCCACGATATAGTCAGCTGTTGAAGAAATCCAATAACCACCAGAAGCTGCCATGCCTCCCATTGATACTACAACAGGTTTGCCTGCTTTTTGAAGATTTTCGGTTTCCTGGCGAATAATTTCTGATGCAAATGCGCTGCCACCCGGTGAGTTAACACGGAGAACAACCGCCTTCACTTTCTCGTTATCGTAGGCTTTTCTCAATAACTTCGCAATGGTATCGCCGCCAGCTGATTCTTCATCGCTTTCACCATCAATAATGGTCCCTTCGACATTAACTACAGCAACGATATTTTTTTCATTTGGATCCACAGAGAAACGATCACCTAAATCAGATAAATAATCTTCAAAATCAACTAATTTGGCTTTGCCCTCTTCACCTTGACCGAAAAGTGCGGTCAATTTTTTATCTAAATCCAATCTTGTCGTAAACTGTGTCACTAATTGACGTTTTTTCACATAAGCCGTTTCATCACCTTTTAACGCTTTTAAATCACTAATGTATTTTTGTGCATTCGGTAATACATCATTGGCGGTAATATGACGATTAACCATTAATGTTTGCATATAGTTTTGCCACATGCCACCAAGCCATTTTTGCATATTCGCTTTTGCTTCTGGCGACATATCATCACGCAAGAAAGGCTCTACCGCGGACTTATATGTCCCTACTCGGAAAATATGCGGCGTAATTTCAAGTTTTTCGAGCATGGATTTAAAGTAAAGATTTTCCTGACGCAAACCTTGAATACCAACTTGCCCAATTGGATTGAGATAAATATCATCCGCAAAACTCGCAAGGAAATATTGTGCCTGCGTGTAATTATCGGCATAAGCAATAACCGGCTTTTCTGACTCTTTGAAACTTTGAATCGCCTTTCCTACATACTCTAATGATGGAAGATCCCCCCCTTCAAAGTCATTTAAATTCAACACTAAACCACGAATTCGTTCATCATCTTTCGCAGATAAAATACTTTGCACCACATCAAAAGTGGAATATTTATAAGAGACTTTTTCATTATTTAAACGTTGAAATTCCTCTTGCCAACTCAGCATATCTTCCGTGTTATCTGCAAGATAGCCTGTTAAATTTAAATATAATGCACCTTGATCACCTGATAAGACTTGGCTTTTCTTACCATCCCCAAAAAGACCGACAAGAAAAATCAACGCTAAAACAAATAATAAAAACACAAAATTCATCACAAGATTTCGGATAAAATTGAGTGCTTTACAACAAAATTTCAATACGTTTAATATGGTATTCATGTGAAATTAAACCTTTAAAAACAGAAATAAAAATTGTGCGTAGCCTATCATAAAGTCCCATGAAAAACTATGCTATAATCAACCGCACTTAACTAGAATAAGGAAAATACTATGGATGCATTAACCCTTTTAACACAACGCAAATCGAATAAAAAATTAACTGCACCTGCACCTAGCCAAGTGCAATTAGAACAAATGTTTCAAGCCGCTTTACATGCACCTGATCATGGTAAACTTGAGCCTTATCATTTCGTGGTAATTCAAGGCACAGGTTTAAGTAAATTGGAAAGCTTGCTCAAAGCAGCGGTGACTGAATTTGATTTAGGTGAAGAGCGATTAAAAAAAGCAGAAAATTTTGCACGCCGTGCGCCAATGGTCATTGCGGTGATAGCTAAAATTAATCATGAAGTGAAAAAAGTACCGGGTTGGGAACAAATGCTTACTGCTGGTGCGGCAACTTATGCAATTCAACTTGCGGGTAACGCACTTGGTTTTGAAAGTTTTTGGGCAACTGGTCCTCTCGTTGAGGGACGTGAATTACGTGAAGCATTTGGTTGTGACAAAAATGATAAGATCATTGCCTTATTACAAATTGGTACAGCGGCTGAAAAATTAGAAAGAGACTGTAAACCAAAAGATTTATCACGTTTTGTGAGTCATCTATAACGATCAAAAAAGGCGGAGATTTCCGCCTTTTCTATTGTTCTTATTCAAACTCGCCTTCTAATCCACTTCGGATTTTATTTTCAAACGCTGTATAGTCCACTAAAAACGCATCGTGACCATAATCCGATGGGAATTCGTAAAATCTTAAATCCACGCCAGCTTGCTCTAAAAGCTGTTTACTTTTATGCAAATCAATGGATTTAAATAGTTGATCTGTTGTCACTGAAACCAATGTATAGCAGGCTTTAATTCGAGATAATGCTTCTTTGACATCCGTATACCCTACGCTAGGATCATACAGATCGAGAGCTCGCAATAAATGCAAATAGGTGTTAGCATCAAATCGC
>CABSZQ010000072.1 GCA_902482195.1 uncultured Haemophilus sp. | reverse complement strand
GTCCTTATCTCCCTGATAAGGCACGGTAAATTGCACAACTTTACTAAGATGTTTACCATGATAAACATCTAAATCTTCAATATTTGCGGTAAACACGGCAGGCATGCCATTCACTTGTGAACGGTAATTCTGCCAATTTGCCATATCCATGTTGCTTTCCTATTTAAATTCTGCCCAGATTGGTGCGTGATCGGACGGTTTTTCCATTGCACGAATATCTAATGCAATGCCAACATCAACGCAACGTTCTGCTAATTGACGATTCACTAAAATATGATCGATACGTAATCCACGGTTGTCATCGAAACCTTTTGAGCGATAATCAAACCACGAGAACTTGTCATTGACTGTTGGGTTTAATTTGCGGAACGTGTCTTCCAATCCATAATCGTATAAGCGTTGATACCATTCACGCTCTTCGGGTAAGAATGAGCATTTGCCAGTACGCAACCAACGTTTGCGGTTTTCATCACCGATACCAATATCTAAATCACTTGGACTAATATTCATATCACCCATAATTAAAACCGGATTGGCTTTATCGTGATCTTGTTCTAAATAGCGTTGAAGATCCGCGTAAAATTTTTCTTTTGCTGGAAACTTAGTTTCATGTGAACGGCTTTCGCCTTGCGGGAAATAGCCATTAATTACTGTTAACAAACCAAATGGGGTTTCTAAATCCGCCATAATAATACGTTTTTGCGCATCTTCATTATCCGTTGGAAAACCACGTCGCACGGCTTTTGGTTCTTTTTTAGTTAACAGGGCAACACCATAATGACCTTTTTGTCCATGGTGAAAAACGTGGTACCCCCAATTATCAGTAATTGTATAAGGAAAATCTTCATCCGCTACTTTGATTTCTTGTAAACCAATCACATCCGGTTGGTATTTTTCAATAATTGCTTCAAGTTGATGAGGGCGAGCACGTAAACCATTAATATTAAAAGAGATAAATTTCATTTTTGTTCCTAATGTGAAAAATTGGGTCTATTATACAAAATAATTGAAATCTTAACCGCACTTTTCCTCTTGTAACAGAAGAAGTTACGCCTATTAATGTGATTACGCTTCAGTTGCACTCAAATGAATTTGCTCCTTCTTTCTCATTAAAATTTTTCCTAAAAACGCACTTTATTAATAAAACTAACTTGCTTATACTGGCGGCGTTTTTATTACTTTACTCGGATCATTTTATGAATACTTATACTTACTTGTGTTTCCTGACCACAATAGCCATTCTTATTAGTTTTATCACCCGTAAGCTGAATGATAATATCCAATATACGATTGCTATCACAGCCACTTCAATGGCGGGATCACTATTTCTCGTTTTGCTAGGTTATTTCAACTGGTTTAATTTAGATGATATTGCAACTCGTGTTATTGAACGTATTGATTTTAAAGATTTCTTATTGAACGGGATTTTAGGCTTTTTACTCTTTGCCGGCGCCTTAGGCATTAAACTTCCGGTCTTGAACAATCAAAAATGGGAAATTACCACTTTCGCTCTTTTCTCAACGCTTGCCTCCACCTTTTTTATTGGTTTTCTACTTTATGGCGTTGCCTTACTTTTCGGCTGGCATATTGATTTAATTTACTGCATCTTATTTGGTGCACTCATATCGCCTGATGACCCTATTGCCGTACTTGCCATTATTAAAAACTTAAAAGCACCAAAACGCTTATCCATGCAGGTGGAAGGCGAATCACTTTTTAATGATGGGATTGGCTTGGTGATTTTCACCACTGTTTTTGCTGTCGCATTTGGCGGTCATGAACCGACAGCAAACGGTATTCTTCATTTATTTTTTAAAGAAGCCTTAGGTGGGATTGCCTTTGGATTGGTTTTAGGTCTATTCGTCCATTATCTGATTTCAGCCACTGATGATGGTTCGTTAGAAATTCTTTTGACCTTAATCGTACCCACTGCGGGCTTTATGCTTGCTAATCTCTTACATGTCTCAGGTGCATTAGCGATGGTTGTCGCGGGGATTTTAATTGGTAACTGGACAAGATACACAGGCTTTTCTCAACAAAGCCAACGATATTTAGATCACTTTTGGGAAATGATCGATCACTTCCTTAACTCCTTACTCTTTATCTTGATCGGTTTAGCGATTTTATTGATTCATGTGTCTTGGCAAGGGTTAATCTTAATTTTCCTTGCTATTCCAGTGTGCTTAATCTGTCGCTATGCCAGTGTTTGGTTGCCATTCCAAGTCATGAAACGCTACCGCAAATACAACCCTTACACTATGAAAGTGCTCACTTGGGGTGCATTACGAGGTGGACTAGCGCTCGCTATGGCACTTTCTATTCCAAGCGGTCAATTTTATATTGAAGGATTAGAAATGGATGTTCGCGATCTTATTTTAGGTATGACATATGCGGTAGTGGCATTTTCAATTCTCGTGCAAGGCATGACAATTGAAACCTTAATTCGTAAATCAAAAGAAGCAACCATGCGTGAACGTGGCTATACGGGTATCGGATTAGCGAAATAATCAATCACGTTTAGATCTTTGGCCCAGCATTTGCTGAGCCTATTTTTTGAATCTGAGACATGACGCCTTCACGATGCCACCACTCCCCTTCTTTCGGAGGGATAAACACATCAAATGCCTGACCTTTAAATTCAAATTGCAATCTTGCAGCATGCAAATAAGTGCGGTCAATATTTTCAGTGTTTTTACCATAAAGCGTATCGCCTAAAATCGGACTCCCTAAGCTTTTCATCGCCACACGCAATTGATGGGTTTTACCGGTTTGTGGCTTTAAGATAAATAATCGTAAATTAGGCTCACAACTTACACTTTCAAAACGCGTAATCGCGGGATTTTCTTTCGATTGGCAAAGTTTCCAAGCCCCATTACGAGCTTTTTGCATATCGCCGACAATCAATCCTTGCTTCTTTTTTGGCTTTTGATTGCTGAGTGCAAGATAAGTCTTTTGGATATGATGTTCAGAAAAAAGTCGGAAAAATTCAGCCGCACTTTCAGCATTCAATGCCAAAATGAGTAAACCTGATGTCACTTTATCTAATCGATGTACAAGCCATACTTGTGGCACACCAAGCTGCTCAGCAAGCAAAGTGGTTAAACCAATTTCACTTTGATCTTTATGCACACTTATCCCACAAGGCTTATAAATAATGATAAAATCATCGGTCTGATAAATAATGTCTAATTTCATAAGTGCGGTCAAAAATTAATGAGTTTTGAACATATTATACTGGTTTATATTATTCCCGTGTTAATTTGGATGGCGGTTATTTCTGTCACCTTGCGTTTACTCGTCAAAAAACAAGCGGTTTCTGCTACGTTGTCATGGCTGATGATTATCTACCTTGTGCCACTGATTGGCGTCATTGCTTATTTAATTTTTGGTGAGATTAAACTCGGTACGCGCCGAGCCAAAGCCTTTCAGTTGCTAAAACCTAAATATACCCAATGGCTTCAGCAACTGTCAGAACAAAAAGATCTGGTTACACATTCCCAGGATCCTCGTTATCGTGCTTTATTTAAACTAGTCCACCACCGCTTAGGTATTCCGAACATTCGAGGTAATGAATTACATATTCTCGACACGCCAGAAAGCATCATTCGAAGTATCATTCGTGATATTCAACAAGCACATCATTCCATTAATATGGTGTTCTATATTTGGAGCAATGATGGCATGATTAATGAAGTGAAACAAGCCTTAGAAGAAGCCGTGCAACGTGGAGTTAAAGTTTGTCTTTTACTCGATTCCGTTGGCAGTAATGCTTTTTTGAAAAGCCCTGTTTGTAAAGAAATGCGAGAAAAAGGCATTGAAATTACCGAAGCGCTACATGTAAATTTATTCCGGATGTTCTTCAGCCGAATTGATTTACGTCAACATCGTAAAATCATCATCATTGATAATCAAATTGCCTATACAGGCAGTATGAATATGGTGGACCCAAATTTCTTCAAACAAGACAGCAACGTAGGCAATTGGATAGACGTGATGGTGCGAATCAACGGTCCTGTTTCACCGATTTTAAACAGCTTACATGCTTGGGATTGGGAAATTGAAACCATGGAAGAATTACCTCTTTTATTGCCAAATTGTCCACTTGTGGAAATTGACGATAACGACACCCATTCTGTGCAAGTGATTGCAAGCGGTCCCGCGTTCCCGGATGATTTAATAGCTCAATCTCTTGCAACAGTCATTTATGCGGCAAGAGAAAGTATTGTGATCACTTCACCTTACTTTGTGCCAAGTCACAATATTGCTGAAGCATTACGCATTGCCGCATTCCGAGGTGTTGATATCACGCTCATTTTACCTAAGAACAATGATTCCTTGATGGTTCGTTGGGCGAGTCGAACATTCTTTGATGATTTACTCGAAGCGGGTGTCAAAATTTACCATTTTGAAGCAGGACTTCTCCATACAAAAAGTGTGTTAATCGATAACAAGCTTGCACTCGTTGGTACGGTAAATATGGATTTACGCAGTTTTCTGCTTAACTTTGAAATCACCGTTGCCGTAGAAGATCGTAATTTTGCCAATGAAGTGGCCACACTCCATGAGAATTATTTAGCGAATTCCTCCGTACTCGATATGCAAGAATGGATCAATCGTCCTTTCTATCATCGAATCATCGAGCGGTTATTTTTCTTGTTTAGTCCATTACTCTAATTTTCACAATAAATACAAAAAAGGCGTACCATATGGTACGCCCTTTCTTTTTTTCACGTTTATGCTTAACGTTTTTTCACGATAAACACTAAAGCCACTAAAACAACCGCTGTTGTCACAAATCCAGCTAAACCTGATTCTGTAAAGCCTACCACAATGTAGCCTACAGCACTTGCTGTTGCGACAGTTGCTGCATAAGGTAATTGGGTTGTGACGTGATCCATGTGGTTACATTTTGCCCCAGTTGATGACAGAATCGTTGTATCCGAAACCGGTGAACAGTGGTCGCCACACACCGCGCCTGCCATAACTGCAGACAAACAAGGAAGTAATAATTCTGGTGCTGAGTTAGTCGCCATTGCCGCAGCAATTGGTAACATAATACCAAATGTCCCCCAGCTTGTCCCTGTTGAGAATGCCATTGCTGAACCAAGAATAAATAAAATCACTGGTAAAAATTGAACTGGAATGCTGCCACTTACTAAAGAAGATAAGTATTTACCGGTTTGTGCATCACCCACCACTTTATTAATTGTCCAAGCAAAGAATAGGATTGCAATTGCACCTAACATAGATTTAATACCGGCAATCCACGCTTTTCCGTATTCTTGTAAAGAAACTTGACGCTCAAGAATAATCAATAATGTTGACATAGCAACCGCACTTGAACCACCAACAACAAGCGAAATACCTACTGTTGTATTTTCAAATGCACCTAAGAGACTAAATGGTTTTCCATCTGCTGCTAAGGCCTCACTACCGGTGTGAATCATCATAAAAACAGTGACGGTAATTAAGACTAAAATCGGTAAAATTAAGTTGCGAACTTTACCTTTCACACCTTCAATGACTTCTTCTTTATAATCGCGTTCCATCGCTAATTTTTCATGACGTGCCATTGACGCAATATCAAATGAGAAATAAGCCACAAAGAATACCATCAATAATGAGAAGATCGCATAGTAGTTCATTGAACTCATGGCAACGAATGCACCCATTGGGGTATAAGACGTAATAGAATACGTTGCCAATAAACCTGCTACGAGAGTAATAATGTACGCCCCCCAGCTTGATACCGGCATCATGACACACATTGGTGCAGCAGTAGAATCAAGAATGTACGCTAATTTTGCACGAGAAACTTTGAAACGATCAGTAACTGGACGTGCAATCGCACCGACAGCAAGACTATGGAAGTAATCATCGATAAATGTTACAAACACTAAAGATGCCGCTAATAATTTCGCACCACGACGACCTTTAATTTTATTTTGTGCCCACTCAGCAAATGCACGGTTGCTGCCTGATACGGTTAAAAGTGCGGTCAATACGCCAAGTAAAACTAAGAAAAAGACGATATTCATATTTGAATTCATGCCTTCTTCGCTACTATAAACTAATGCCACAACATTATCTTTTAAATAAATGAATGCATTCAATGGGTTGAAATCAACCAACATTAATGCACCTACAATAATCCCTGCACTTAGGGACACCAGAACCCGACGAGTTGCAATTGCTAAAATAATCGCAAGTAATGCGGGTATAATTGAATAAATAGATGAAGAATAATCGACTAGTTCCATTAAGTTATACCTAATAATTTAATGGAGACAACGGCAAGAAAAGATACAAGCATGACCTGACCGAACCGTAGCGCTCCATAGTTAATAAAAAAACTATGACAGTCACGTTCCTTTCGAAGACGTAACCAACCGAATAAAACGACTCTTATTCGATTTCGGCAATCATTCCTTTCTTTTCCCTTCAACGCTATCCACTCCAGGAAAATACTCATAATGACCGCACCTCTACTGTTGCATAGGATAGTGATAGACTACCTCAAAATGAAATAAATTACCAATAAAATCTGCATTTTTATTTACTTACCATTCTCTATTTTAGAATAATAAGT
>CABSZQ010000071.1 GCA_902482195.1 uncultured Haemophilus sp. | reverse complement strand
TTGTTTAACACATCAAGATTTAGATAAATTACTCCAAATCGATGATGAACAAGGCGCTATTTTAGCCATTCCAGCGGTCGATACGATTAAACGCGCGAATAAACAACAAGATATTATTAAAACAGAAGATCGCGCTGAACTTTGGCTTGCACAAACACCTCAATTTTTCCGTTGCGATCTATTAAGAAATGCACTTGAACAGGGTCTTTCACAAGGTGCTAATATTACAGATGAAGCCTCTGCGATGGAACTCGCCGGATTTCAACCACACTTAATCGCAGGACGAAGTGATAATATTAAAGTCACGCGTCCAGAAGATTTAGCTTTAGCCGAATTTTATTTAACAAGGAAAACGCTATGATACGAATTGGACATGGGTTTGATGTTCATGCCTTTGGTGAAGATCGCCCTTTAATCATTGGTGGCGTTGAAGTGCCTTACCATACCGGGTTTATTGCCCATTCTGATGGTGATGTCGCCTTACATGCCTTAACGGATGCCTTATTAGGTGCGGCAGCATTAGGGGATATTGGTAAACTCTTCCCTGATACCGATATGCAATATAAAAATGCAGACAGCCGTGTTTTATTACGAGAAGCATTCCGCCAGGTGCAAGAGAAAGGTTATAAGGTGGGTAATGTGGATGTAACTATTATTGCACAAGCCCCTAAAATGCGCCCTCATATCGATGCAATGCGCGCTAAGATTGCGGAAGATTTACAATGCGATATTGAGCAAGTCAACGTGAAAGCAACCACAACAGAAAAACTTGGCTTTACCGGTAGAAGTGAAGGTATAGCTTGCGAGACTGTCGCATTATTACTCAAAGCTTAAATTTCAGATAAAAGAAAAGGTTGGTAAAATACCAACCTTTTTTTATTTAAATTAAATTCTTATTATTTTTTTAATAAATCGCGAATTTCAGTAAGTAATTCTTCTTGTGAAGGACCTTTTACTTCTTCTACTGGTTTTTTCACTTTGTTGATACCTTTGATCATCATGAAGATTGCGAATGCAATGATGATGAAATCAAAGACGTTTTGAATAAATACACCGTAGTTTAAAGTTACTGCTGGAGTGTCACCTACAGCTTGAGCTAACGTGATTTTCAAATCTTTGAAATCTACGCCACCAGTTAAAATACCTAATACAGGCATTACTACGTCACCGACAAGTGAACTTACGATTTTACCAAAAGCACCACCGATGATCACACCGACTGCCATGTCTACTACGTTGCCGCGCATTGCGAATTCGCGGAATTCTTTAAGAAAGCTCATAAAATTTCCTTTTGTGTTGGTTTAAAAAATTAAAAGAGTGCGTATTATAGATTTTCAGATTAAAAAGTAAACTGTTATTTAAATAAAAAATGCACTTGGTTGGAATAATTTTTCTATTTCTGACACAGATTTCTTGTCATTAATATAAACAATGACACTATCACCTTCTTCAATGGTCACCTGACGACGTGCAATGATAACCTCATTTTTACGTAAAATTGCCGCAATCATTGCACCAACTGGAAGTTTAATATCACCAATCTGTCTTCCAACCACATTGGATGTTGTCGAATCACCATGCACCACAAGTTCAATGGCTTCTGCAGTACCATGACGCAAAGATGCCACGTTTTTGATATCCCCTTTACGCACATGTCCTAATAAAGCGGAAATTGTCGCTTGTTGTGGTGAAACCGCAATATCAATGGTTCCACCTTGAATCAAATTGATATATGCCATGCGTTGAATAAGCACCATGGCTTTTTTAGCCCCTAGGCGTTTTGCCAGTAACGCCGACATAATATTAGCTTCATCATCCGCACTTAGAGATAAAAAGACATCGACGCTCTCAATATGCTCTTCAAAAAGCAAATTTTGGTCAGAAGCATCACCATGGAAAACCAAGGTTTTAGAAAGTCTTTCAGCTAAAACTTTCGCTTTTTCTCCATCGCGCTCAATGAGTTTTACTTGATACTTATCTTCTAACTGTTTCGCCACACCTGAGGCAATATTTCCACTGCCAACAATCATGATACGTTTGTAGGTTTTCTCAAGGCGTTGCAACTCACTCATCACCGCTTTAATGTGCTCTGTCGCACAAATGAAGGTAATTTCATCTCCCGCCTCAATAATGGTCGAACCTTGCGGGCGAATTAATTTATCATTACGTAAAATTGAAATGATACGGCAATCAATATGTGGCATATGCTCTTTAAAAGCGGATAACGCATAGCCTACTAATGGACCGCCGTAATACGCTTTTACGATCACAATGCTAATTCGATTATTGGCAAAATGCGCCACTTGCAACGCACCTGGATAAGCAATTAAGCGTGTAATCTCATCTGTAACTAAATTCTCTGGCGAAATCAGATGATCGATTGGTACGTTTTCATCATTAAATAATTTATCTTTCTCACGCAAATATTCCGCATTACGAATACGTGCAATACGGGTTGGTGTGTTGAAAAGTGTATATCCCAACTGGCAAGCAATCATATTAGTTTCATCCGAAGCCGTTACGGCAACCATCAAGTCTGCATCTGCTGCCCCAGCATCTCGTAAAATCTTGGGTGAAGAAGGCGAACCTTTAACCACACGTAAATCATGCTTATCTTGCAAATTCTGCAAATGTTGAGATTCATTATCGACTAGTGTGATATCGTTATCTTCACTCACTAAATTTGCCGCAAGTGTTGTGCCTACTTGTCCTGCACCTAAGATGATTATTTTCATTCTGTTCTCTCCACAACCAAAGGTCGGATACCAATTTCAGCTGAATTTAGACCGCACTTTAATGTTTCAATGCGGCGACAAATGGTCGCCGTTACTTGTTCTGCTTCTGCCATTTTTTCTGAAGTAATCGAAGAATCTTGTTTACCAAATAACAGCCCATCGAGCAAACGTTCTGCATGCATCCCTTCACGACAAAAATGCAACACGCCTACATCTTCAAATAATGTGGCTACTTTTGCCGTTTTAGTGGTTGCAATGCCTAAAGCGCCATCTTCACCGCCGAGCTCTTGAAATAATTGATGTGTTGGAAATCCGCCGCACGCTAAGAAAAAAGCTTTATTGAAAACGATATTTCCCCCGCAGGTCATGCGCATATATTGCCATGCCTGATCAAAATTAGGGTGTTCCGCATAATGTTGGGCTAAATTTATCGGCTTTAATGCTAATCTCACCACCGACGTATCTGGCTGAAAATAAAATGTTGCCGCAGCTACTTCTAATGCTCCCGGTTCATATGCATCATCCGCATCTAAAAACGCAACAAAATCGACCGCACTTTTAGCAGAGAGCATCGCACCCCAATTTCGAGCCATCGCGACACCACTATTTTTCGCCATTTGCTCGACAGAAATTCTGTCAGGATATTGTGCTGCAAGCTGTAAGGCTAATGCAAATGTATTATCTGTCGATGCATCATCAATCAGCCAAAGACGGCCAAGATTACCTTGCAGCAACACAGATTCCACTGCTCGAACAAGCGTTTGTTCCGCGTTATAACAAGGAATGACGACATCAATTAAAGGCAAATTCATTTAAGCTGACCGTTTTCTCAATTTTGCATAATAGAACCCATCCCCGCCATTCTCTTGTGGCAGGAATTGGATTCCAATCGTATTTTCCGTTTGTTCAAACGGCAATGGCATTAATTCTGCATCGGGTGTTTCAGATAAAAAATGCTGTATTTGCTGACTGTTCTCATCAGGAAGCACCGAGCAAGTCGCGTAAAGCAAAATACCATTAGGTTTTAATTTTGCCCAAAGCGCTTTTAGAATTTGTCCTTGCAAGGCAACCAATTGAGCAATATCCGTTTCTTGACGTAACCATTTAATATCCGGATGACGACGAATCACGCCCGTTGCTGAGCAAGGTGCATCTAATAAAATACGATCAAAGGATACACCGCTTAAACCTATTTCTGAAAGCCACTTTTCAGGCTCGGTTGCATCACCACAAACAACTGTCGCTTGCTGATTCAAACGGGTAAGATTTTCTTCGACACGTTTTAAGCGGTGAGCCTCCACATCAAGCGCAATCACTTTCGCTTGCGGTGCCATTTCTAAAATATGCGTGGTTTTTCCACCGGGGGCCGCACAAGCATCTAAAATTAATTCATTACTTTGTGGCTCAAGCAATAAAGCAGACCACTGCGCATTGAGATCCTGAACTGTCACTACACCTTGTTCAAAATTCGGCAGTTTCGAGACGGAAAGCGGTTGAGCTAAACGTAAAGCATGTGGATTATCACATTCAAATGCGACTATCTCTTGCTCTTCCAGCAAAGTGCGGTAAGTTTTCGTATTATTTTGTTGTTGATTGACCCGTAACCACATTGGTGGCTTTTGGTTATTCGCCTCAATAATTTCACGCCAATTCGGATAAGCTTTTTTGAGTTTATTCACAAACCATTCAGGATGAAGCGTTTGCCAATGTTTATCTACTACAGCAAGAATATCTCCTTGTTCCCGTAAGAAGCGACGCAATACACCGTTAACCAAACCACGGAAACTATCCGATTTCAATGATTTTGTGGCATTCACCACTTCATCCACAGCCGCATGAGCGGGCACTCGCATATAAAGTAATTGGTACAATCCCACCAATAGTAGGCAGTGCACTATGCGGGTTTTACCCTTCAATGGTTTATCTAATAGTTTTTTTATAATATTTTCTAAACGAGGCAATACGCGACAAATACCAAAGGTAATTTCCTGTAATAAAGGAAAATCCTGTGGTTTTACCTGTGATTGCACTTCAGGAAGCAACGTTGATAAGGACTTACCTTGGTCTAAAACCTGTAAAATAACTTGAGCAGCAATAGCGCGTACCGAAAGTGCGGTCGATTTTTCCGTTTTTTTTTCGTTGAAATACCATTAGTTTAGAACCTTACCTACCTGGAACCAATCTGCTCGACCATTGAGGAAGTCTTGCACAGACATAGGTTTCTTGCCTGCGGGCTGAAGTTGCAATAAATTTAAAACGCCTTCTTTCGTGGCAATTTGGATACCTTTTTTATCGACACTTAAAATCGTCCCAGCTGGTTTATCTACATGTGGCAACACGGTAGCAGCATAAACTTTTAAGGTTTGTTCATTACCTTGCTCATCGGTTAATTGTAGGAAACTAATCGGCCAAGGATTAAACGCACGAATATTGCGTTCAAGCTGGACTGCCGATAGCGACCAATCTAATTTAGCCTCTTCTTTGGAAAGTTTCTCTGCATAGTTACTTTGGCTATCATCTTGTTTTTCTGCAATGAATTTCCCTTCTTCCAAATGATCTAAAACATCAATCAATGCAGACGGCGCAATTTCAGCTAATTTATGGTAAAGCGAAGCAGAAGTTTCTTGCGCATCAATATCGCAATACACTTTGTGTAACATATCGCCAGTATCTAAGCCTGCATCCATCTGCATAATTGTCACACCTGTTTGTTGATCACCCGCCCAAATAGATCGCTGAATAGGTGCTGCGCCACGCCAACATGGTAAGAGAGAGCCATGCACATTTAAACAACCTAAACGAGGCATATCCAACACTGCTTGAGGTAAAATCAAACCATAAGCAACAACAACCATTACATCAGCATTTAACGCTTTAAGCTCTGCTTGTGCTTCTTCTTTACGCAAGGATTTTGGTTGATAAACAGGAATTTGATGCTGTTCTGCTAATTGTTTTACAGGACTCGCCTGCAATTTTTTACCACGGCCAGCCGGTTTATCTGGCTGCGTATAAACAGCAATAATATTGTGATGTGAATTTAAGAGTGCAGCAAGATGTTGTGCTGCGAAGTCCGGTGTACCGGCAAAGATGATATTCAATGGTTTCATAATGTTCTACGTTATGGCGTTGATAGGAAAAGTGCGGTCATTTATACCGCACTTTTGATTATTGTTTTGCAATTTGCTTTTTGTATTTCACTAATTTTTCTTTGATACGTTGACGTTTCAACGATGAAAGATAATCCACAAATAAAATACCGTTCAAATGATCGATCTCATGCTGAATACAGATTGCTAATAAACCATCTGCATCAAGCGTAAATTCTTTTCCATGACGATCTAACGCTTTTACCGTGACTTTTTCTTTACGAGGCACTAAAGCACGGAATCCAGGAATAGATAAACAACCTTCTTCAATGCCTGTTTCACCTTCAGAAGCCAAAATTTCTGGATTGATCAACACTAATTGATTTTGTTTGTCGCCTTCAATATCAATCGTAATAATACGCTGCAAGATATCTACCTGTGGAGCAGCAAGACCAATGCCTTCTTCTTGGTACATCGTATCAAACATATCATCTACAATTTTACGAATGTCATCATTGACTTCTGCAACTGGCTCACAAACAATCTTTAGGTGATCATCTGGATAAATTAATACATTAAGTGCGGTCATATTTTCTCTTGTTTTATTAAAATTACGGCGGTGATTGTATCATAGAATCAACGCTTTGCTAAAATATTGAAAACTCCATAAACAAAAACCCCAAGCCATTCAGCTCGGGGTTCTACATTCAGTACCTGGCGGTGTCCTACTCTCACATGGGGAAACCCCACACTACCATCGGCGCATCGGCGTTTCACTTCTGAGTTCGGTATGGGGTCA
>CABSZQ010000070.1 GCA_902482195.1 uncultured Haemophilus sp. | reverse complement strand
AAATCAATGGGAGAGAAACCATTGAATTAAGCAAAGATCAACTTTCAGATTTACGTAGCCAAAAATTCGGCTTTATTTTCCAACGCTATAACTTATTGTCGAGTTTGACGGCCGCTGAGAACGTTGCTTTGCCTGCAATTTATGCGGGAATGTCGCAAGAAAAACGTCTTTCTCGTGCGAAACAACTTTTAGAAAAATTAGGTTTAGGCGATAAATGGCAAAATAAACCAAGCCAGCTTTCTGGTGGTCAGCAACAGCGTGTGAGTATTGCACGTGCGTTGATGAATGGCGGTGAAATTATTTTAGCCGATGAACCCACTGGCGCATTGGATTCTCAAAGCGGTCAAAATATGATGGAAATTCTGCGTCAATTACACGCAGAAGGCCACACCATTATTATGGTAACCCACGACCGAGAAATTGCCGCCAGTGCGAATCGCGTAATTGAAATTAAAGATGGCGAAATCATTGGCGATACGCAAAAAGAAGCGGTAAAAAGTGCGGTCGAAAATCAAGCTAAACCTAAACCGCACTTTGGGTTCAGCAAAGATCAATTTGTTGAAGCCTTTCGTATGTCTGTGAGTGCCATTATTGCCCACAAAATGCGTTCTCTTTTAACCATGCTCGGGATTATTATCGGGATTACTTCTGTGGTTTCTGTCGTGGCACTGGGAAATGGTTCACAGCAAAAAATCTTGGAAAATATTCGAGGAATTGGGACAAGCACCATAACGATTTTTAATGGTACCGGCTTTGGTGATCGTCGTGCTGAACAGATGCAAAATCTTACGATTAATGATGCCACTGCCTTAAACCAACAAAGCTATGTACAAAGCGTCACGCCAAATAGCTCATCAAGTGGCACATTAATTTATGGTAACCAAACTTTCTCCTCGACCAGTTTAAAAGGTGTGGGCGAACAATATTTTGATGTAGATGGATTAAAACTAAAATCCGGTAATTTATTTTCTGCTCAAGATGTTGCTGATAACAATCAAGTAGCCTTAATCGATGAAAGTGCGAAAAAGTCAATTTTCCCTGATGAAAATCCCATCGGCAAAATTGTGATGTTTAATAAACGTCCATTACGTATTATTGGCGTGGTATCTGATAAACAAATGGGCGGAGCAAGCAGTTCACTTAATCTCTATGCCCCTTACACTACCGTGATGAATCGTATTTCGGGTAGCAAAAAGATTGGTTCAATCACCGTTAAAGTAGATGATTCCGTGAATACTACTGTCGCCGAAAAAGGAATTACTGAATTGCTCACCATGCGTCATGGTAAAAAAGATTTCTTCATCATGAATAGCGACACCATTAAACAAACCATTGAAAGCACAACCGGCACGATGAAATTACTCATTTCTTCTATCGCCTTTATTTCATTGATCGTTGGTGGGATTGGGGTGATGAATATTATGTTGGTTTCCGTGACAGAGCGAACTAAAGAGATTGGTGTGCGCATGGCTATTGGCGCGAGACAATTTAACATTCTGCAACAATTTTTAATTGAAGCCGTGTTGATTTGTTTAATTGGCGGCGTGACGGGCATTCTGCTTTCGGGCTTAATCGGTCTGCTATTTAACGTATTTATGACGGACTTTACGATGGCATTCTCAACTGGCTCAATTGTTGCAGCGGTGGTCTTCTCTACCCTGATTGGTGTGATCTTCGGTTATATGCCGGCAAAACGCGCAGCACAATTAGATCCAATTACCGCCCTTGCGAGAGAATAAAGAAATTTTGTAAAACTCAAAAGAGCGGTTAAAATTCTCACTAATTTTTGACCGCACTTTAATTAAAAAGAAAGGAAAAAATCCATGTTAAAAATGAAAAAATTAACCTTAGCAATCGCGATGACAACTGCTCTAGCAGGTTGTGCTAATATCGGCGATTCTTATAAAGCGAGCCAGCAGGATTACCAAAATTATGCGGAAATCACCAAACAATTTAATGTAAAAGAAAACTGGTGGGCGCTTTACAATGATTCACAATTAAATCGTGTAGTAGAACAAGCATTAGTTAATAACAAAGATTTAGCCAAAGCGTCTATTGCCGTAAACCGTGCTCTATATAATGCAAACCTTGCAGGCGCAAATTTAATTCCTGCATTTAGCGGTTCAACCCAATCTTCCGCAAGTAAAAATGTGAAAACCGGTGGCAGCTCAGCAGTAAGCCATCAAGGTGCATTAAATGTGAGTTATACGTTAGATTTATGGCAACGTTTAGCAGATACTGCAGATGCCGCAGAATGGTCACATAAAGCAACAGCTGAAGATTTAGAAGCAACGAAACTTTCACTCATCAACTCTGTTGTGACAACCTATTATCAAATTGCCTACTTGAATGATGCGATCAACACCACACAAGAAAGCATTAAATACTACAATGACATTAGCAGCATTATGCAACGCCGTTTATCACAAGGTGTTGCAGACAGCGCAAGCGTAGATCAAGCACAACAAGCGGTATTGAACGCACGTAACAACTTAATCAACTATCAAACGCAACGTAAAACAGCGGAACAAACTTTACGTAACTTACTGAACTTAAAACCAGAAGAAGCATTAAATATCAACTTCCCACACATTCTTAATGTAAAAAATGTAGGCGTGAATTTAAATGTGCCTGTTTCTGTGATTGCGAATCGTCCTGATGTGAAAGGCTATCAATATCGCTTAAACAGTGCATTCAAAAATGCGAAAGCAACCGAAAAAGGTTGGTTCCCAGAAGTGACTTTAGGCGGCAGCTTAACATCAAGTGGCACTAAAGTCGGTAACGCATTGCACAATCCAGTTGGTACAGGTTTAATCGGCATTAGCCTACCATTCCTCAACTGGAATACCGTAAAATGGAACGTGAAAATCTCTGAAGCCGATTATGAAACCGCACGTTTAAACTACGAGCAAAGTATTACTAAAGCTTTGAATGATGTAGATACCAACTACTTCGCCTATACACAAGCGCAAAGTGCCTTTGCTAACTTGCAAAAAACACACAGCTATAATCAACGTATCACCAAATACTATCGTGATCGTTACAATGCGGGTGTATCTGAATTACGTGAATGGCTCGCCGCGGCAAACACAGAGAAAAGTTCTCAACTTTCTATCTTGAATGCAAAATACAACATCATTCAGGCAGAAAATGCCGTATATAGTTCAATGGCAGGTTATTACTCCCGTTAAAATCATGATTAAGGAAGTTTCGGCTTCCTTAATCTTTTTTATGGACATGAAAAATGAAAAAACAGCTAACTTTTTATTTCATTCGCCATGGTAAAACTGTTTGGAATACAGAAGGTTTAATGCAAGGTCATGGCGATTCTCCTTTAACAGAAGAAGGCGTTATTGGTGCGAAAAAAACAGGTGTGGCACTTAATCATATTCCTTTCATTGCTGCTTATTCCAGCGTATTAAACCGCACTATCGCAACCGCCTCTCACATTATCGGTGAACGTGATATTCCCCTTTTCCATCACCAAGGTTTAAACGAACAGTATTTTGGTTCTTGGGAAGGCAAAGTTGTTGATACGTTAAGAGAACACCCAGAGTTCAAACAACTCATTAAAGATCCTGCCAATTACAAAGCTCAAGTAAATGGCGGAGAAACATTCGAACAATTAGGCAAACGTGCCATGAAAGCCTTACAAGATATTATTAAGATCCACGATCAAGGTAATATTCTTATTGTGTCTCATGGCCATACCTTGCGTTTATTGCTTGCCTTGTTAAACGGCGCAACCTGGCAAAACCACCGTGATGAAGATAAATCGGTATCACTTATTAATACATCAATTAGTGTTGTACATTATGACGATGAGAACGGTTTTCACGTTGAGAAAATGAATGATGCGGATCATTTAAAATAAGCAAATTTAGATAAAAAATAACCGCACTTTGGATGACCTAAAGTGCGGTTAATTTTTATGATGTTTTTGTGATTATTTCACTTCGCGGAATAAAATCTCGCTTGGAATCACAGAACCTTGCCAGTAAAGCTCGGTTGATACTTTCTCCGCTAAATCTAAGAAAGATTTCGCAATTTCACTGTCTGGTGCGGCAACTACGGTTGGTTTACCCGCATCCAAATCTTGACGAACTTGGATATTCAACGGTAACTGACCTAATACTTTCACATTGTATTTTTGTGCCATTTTTTCTGCACCACCGGTACCAAAAATCGCTTCGTGGTGTCCACAATTGCTACAAATATGCATAGACATATTTTCCACAATACCTAACACTGGCACAGATACGCGTTCAAACATCGATACACCTTTCACCGCATCTAATAATGCAATATCTTGTGGTGTTGTGACCACTACCGCACCCGTTACTGGGATTTGTTGTGAAAGGGTCAACTGAATATCACCTGTACCCGGAGGCATATCGATCACTAAGTAATCTAAACTATCCCACAAGGTCTCGTTTAAAAGCTGGCTTAATGCACTACTTGCCATTGGACCACGCCAAATGGTTGCGTTGTCTTCATCCATTAAGAAACCAATCGAGTTTGCAGATAAACCATACGCTTTAATTGGAGTGATATGTTGGTTATCTGGTGAGGTTGGGCGTTGATGCGGCGCACCTAACATATGTGGAATAGATGGACCGTAAATATCTGCATCTAAGATCCCTACGCGAGCACCTTGAGCTTGTAAAGAAAGCGCAAGATTCACCGAAACGGATGATTTCCCTACCCCGCCTTTACCTGAAGTCACTGCAATGATGTTCTTCACACCTTTTACAGCGGGTTGATTATTCGCACGTTTTAACGTTGCGATTTGATAATTCACTACCCATTTGATTTCTTTGCTATCCGTTGCTTTTAATAATGCATCAGAAAGCTGTTGTTTCACTTGCTGCACGCCAGTGTTCCATGCAAAAGGCAATTGTAATTCAATGCGTAATACGTCACCGCCTTTTTCTACTTTCTTCAAAGTATTTAATGCGATTAAATCTTTTTGCAAACTTGGGTGTTGAAATTGTTGGAAAAGTTGCAGAACCTGAGATTGTTGTTCTGCCGTTAAATTTTCAGAAAAAGCAGTTGCCATAATATTCCTTTAATAGTAGTAGGTAGTAGAGTAAATTTGTCAGGGATATTCTACCCCTTTTCCCCCTCAAATGTTAAGCTAAAAGTATAACTAAACTAGAAAAAATCGCACTAATCGGGTAACATACTCGCAATTTTTGCAAAAAGAATAAGAGAAAAATAATGACAACTCAACCTCGTAAAATTTTAGTCACATGTGCATTACCTTATGCAAATGGTGCCATTCATTTAGGCCATATGTTAGAACACATTCAAGCAGATATTTGGGTGCGTTTTCAGCGTATGCGTGGTAATAAAATTTATTTTGTGTGTGCTGATGATGCACACGGCACACCAATCATGCTTAATGCTGATAAATTAGGTATCACACCAGAAGAATTAATCGCAAAAGCAAAAGCCGATCACGTACGTGATTTTGCAGGTTTTAATATCAGTTTTGATAACTATCACTCTACTCACAGTGAAGAAAATAAACAACTCACTGCGGACATTTACAATAAATTAAAAGCAAAAGGCTTCATTAAAACAAAAGTCATTTCTCAGTTATTCGATCCTGAAAAGAACATGTTCTTACCGGATCGTTTCGTCAAAGGGACTTGCCCAAAATGTAAAGCTGAAGATCAATATGGTGATAACTGCGAAGTTTGTGCTTCGACTTATAGCCCGATGGATTTAATTAATCCTCGTTCAGCTGTATCTGGTGCAACACCAATCATCAAAGAATCTGAACATTTCTTCTTTGACTTGCCTGCTTTTGAAGGGATGTTAAAAGAATGGACTCGCTCTGGTTCACTTCAACCTGAAATTGCAAACAAAATGCAAGAATGGTTTGAAAGCGGCTTACAACAATGGGATATCTCTCGTGATGCCCCTTATTTTGGTTTTGAAATTCCAGGTGCAAAAGATAAATTCTTCTATGTTTGGCTAGATGCCCCAATCGGCTACATGGCTTCATTCAAAAATCTCTGCGATCGTGAAGGCATTGATTTTAATGAATTCTGGGGCGAAAACAGCGATACAGAACTTTATCACTTTATCGGTAAAGATATCGTATATTTCCACAGTCTATTCTGGCCGGCTATGTTAGAAGGTAGCGAATTCCGCAAACCAACCAATGTGTTTGCTCACGGTTATGTCACCGTATATGGCGCAAAAATGTCAAAATCACGCGGTACATTTATCCAAGCCAGCACCTATTTAAATCACATTGACCCGGAATGTTTGCGTTATTACTACGCCGCTAAATTAAACGATCGTATTGAAGATCTTGATTTCAACTTGGAAGATTTCGTTCAACGTGTCAATACGGATATCGTTAATAAATTAGTTAATTTAGCTTCTCGTAATGCAGGCTTTATCACAAAACGCTTTGAAGGCAAATTAGCAGATAAATTAGAAGATGAAGCACTTTTTGCTGAATTTACTGCACAAGCTGAACAAATCGCTATTTATTATGAAAACCGCGAATATAACAAAGCAATTCGTGAAATCATGGCATTAACTGATAAAGCCAATAAATATATTGATGAAAAAGCTCCTTGGGTTATTGCAAAAGAAGAAGGCAAAGAGGCTGAATTACAAGCAGTTTGCTCAATGGGTATCGAAC
>CABSZQ010000069.1 GCA_902482195.1 uncultured Haemophilus sp. | reverse complement strand
TCGTATTCTTTTCATTACTTTTCTGGGGATGGTTGCTCGGCACGGTTGGCATGTTACTTTCTGTACCGCTAACAATGGCGTTTAAAATTACGTTGGAAAGCTCAGAATCAACGAAGAAATATGCGGCTTTATTAGGTGATGTAAACGAATAAAGTGCGGTCAAAAATCACGTGATTTTAGCAATAAAAAAGCCACCGTTATGGTGGCTTTCTTTTTATCTGATGTTTGATAGATTAAGGTAAATCATCGACTTCTTTATCCACTTTTGGTGGAATCATATGTTCGCGGCGTAGGCCAACGTCATAAGCAATCGCAATCGCGATAAAGATTGATGAGTAAGTACCAAAACCGATACCGATTAATAACGCTAACGAGAAGTTATGAATTGATGGACCACCAAAGAAGAACAAGGCAATCACAACAAGAAGCGTTGTGAGAGATGTCATGATGGTTCTCGATAAGGTTTGCGTTAAGGAAATATCAATAATATCGATGGTATCTACACGACGAATTTTACGGAAGTTTTCACGCACACGGTCGAATACCACGATACTATCGTTGATGGAGTAACCCACAACCGAAAGAATTGCCGCCACGAAGGTTAAATCCATTTCGATTTGTAATGCAGAGAACACTCCGAGGGTTACAACTACGTCGTGCGCAAGTGAGGCGATACCGCCAACCGCTAAACGCCATTCAAAACGTGAACCGATATAAATCAACATCATTGCAAGGGTCGCAAGAGTTGCATAAACTGCACCTTGAGCTAACTCTTCACCAACGTTAGGCCCAACGAATTCAATACTGTTAATATGAATATTTGGATCAATCGTTTGAAGCATGCCTTTAACGTGATCACCAATAGCAGAATCGTTATTGTCAGCTGGTAAGCGAATCATGACATCTTGCACAGAACCCGTTGTTTGTACAATTGGGCTTGAAATCCCGTTTTGGTTTAATGTGCCACGGATTTTCTCTAAATCAGCGGGTTGTGAGAAGTGAGTATCAAATACCACACCACCGGTAAAATCTAAGCCCCAGTTGAAGCCTTTTGTAATAATGAAGAAGAGGGAAATCGCCATCAAAATAGCGGAAAATGCATACCCCACAAATCTCACTTTCATAAATTCAGTGAGAGGGAATGGCAATTTAATCCCATTCACTTCACGGATAAAATGTCCGTTTTTATCTTTTGCAAATAATCTCATCTTATCCTACCTAAATTGATAATTTTTCAAGACGTTTACCGCCGTATATGAAGTTCACGATAGCACGTGTTCCGGTAATCGCTGTAAACATTGAAATTGCCACACCTAATGCAAGAGTTACCGCAAAGCCTTGAATTGGGCCGGTACCGACAGCATAAAGAATGATAGCCGTTAAAATTGTGGTTAAGTTCGCATCGAAGATAGAGGAGAATGCACCGTTATAACCTTCGTTAATGGCTTGCTGGATTGGACGACCGTTACGAATTTCTTCTTTGATACGCTCAAAAATAAGTACGTTGGCATCCACCGACATCCCCAAGGTTAATACGATACCCGCAATCCCTGGCATGGAAAGTGTTGCCCCAGGTAGGATAGACATTAAACCGACTAATAAAACGATGTTAATCACTAATGCGAAGCTTGCGATAACGCCGAAGATTTTGTAGTAAATCAACATGAAGAGGATAACTACAATTAATCCCCAGAAGCTTGCATTGATACCTTGTTCTACGTTTTGTGCACCCAGTGAAGGACCAATTGTACGCTCTTCAACAATTTGCACTGGCGCGATTAATGCACCTGATTTTAATAACATAGAAAGGTTTTGTGCTTCCGCAGAGCTGCTTACCCCCGTAATTTGGAAGTTAGAGCTGAAGCGACCTTGAATGGTTGCGACGTTAATGACTTCTTCATTTTTCTCTAAAATGGTTTTGCCATTTTCGTCTTTTTTACCGTTGTCTTTGTATTCTACATACAAGGTTGCCATTGGTTTTTTGTAGTATTTCTTGGTCGTTTGCGACATGATTTCGCCGCCTTCACTATCCAAGGTTACACTTACTTGTGGCGTACTAGTGTTTTGGTCTAAACCCGAGCTTGAGTTGATGATGTGTTCACCACCCAATACCGCACGTTTGTAAAGTGCAACAGGTCTACCTTGACGGTCATATTTGATTTCTGTGTCAGAAGGTAACATACCACGCGCTGCTGATTCTGGGTTCACCAACGAATTCACAATGCGGAATTCAAGTGTTGCAGTTGCCCCTAAGATTTCTTTTGCACGCGCAGTATCTTGAACACCCGGTAATTCGATTACGATACGTTCTGCACCTTGACGTTGGATAACCGCTTCAGCTACGCCTAATTCAGCAACACGTTTACGTAAAATCGTTAAGTTTTGCTCGATGGCTAAGTTACGTGATTCTGTTAATGCCGCTTCTGAAAGGGCAAGGTTTAAGGTGTTGTCACCAATGTCAGACACGTCTAATGTTGGGTGTAACTGACGAATAATACGCGCTGCTTTTGACATTTGGTCTGCGTTTTCTAATGTGACCGTTGTACCAAATTTGTCGCCATTTTTAATCGCCGTAAACTGAATTTTTTCTTTACGTAATTCGTTGCGTAATGTGTCTTGTAACTGTTCTTGACGTTTAGCCAATGCAGAATTCATATCCACTTCCATCAAGAAACGTACCCCACCACGTAAGTCCAAACCCCATTTCATTGGATTTGCACCAATGTTGCTTAACCAAGCTGGTGTTGCCGGTGCAAGGTTTAATGCGGTTGTGTAGCTGTTGCCAAGTTTTTCTGCAATTTTATCTTTGGCAAGAAGTTGGTCATCTGTGTTGGTGAAACGGGCAAGAATGGAGCCATTTTCAAGAACGATAGATTTGGTTGGAAGGTTATTTTCTTTCAGTACATTTTGTACTTCAGTTAATGCGGTGGTGTCTGCTTGTTGTCCGCGAGTACCAGAAATTTGCACCGCTGGATCTTCACCATAGATATTTGGAAGAGAGTATAAAGCACCAATGGCGACCACAAGGATCACCATTAGATTCTTCCATAATGGGTAACGATTTAACATAGTTTTCCCTTTAGGAATTTAAATTAGAGAGATTTTACAGAACCTTTCGGTAATACTGAAACGATGTAGTTACGGTTAATCGTGATTTCAGTGGTATCGTTTAACGCGATAACAATTTCAGCACCTTCAGTGACTTTGGTGATTCTACCAATCAAACCACCAGCGGTTAATACTTCAGTGCCTTTCGCTAATTCAGACATTAATTTTTTGTGCTCTTTATTACGTTTCGCTTGTGGACGGTAAATCATAAAATAAAAAATTAAACCGAAGATCACGAAAATAAATAACGTGGACATTGGGCTTTGTGCTTCCATTGTGTTTTCCTTATAAAATGAAAAGTTAAAAGTGTGCGTAAAATACCATAAAACGGCATTCAGTAAAAGCCGATGAAGGCAATAACAACTAGAATTTTTGGATTAATTGATTTTTTTCAAGCAAACTTCGAAGATTTGCTCGGAAAGCCAATGTTGATCCACTAATTCACATTGATTTTCTTCACAAAAAACAACAAAATTTTCTACCGCACTTTGACGATTTAATTGCAAAACTAATTCATCATTCGGCGCTAAATTTGCCAACGCCTTCTTCGCGGTTAAAAGCGGAATCGGGCAGGAAAGTGCGGTCAAATTTAATTGATATTTCATGATTTAAGCTTGGCGACGAGCAAACATAATTTTGCCCATAGCCGTGAGTTGTTCTGCTGATAAATATTGCTTACCAAGCTCAAATAGCGGCTCCTCAAGGGCAATGTGTCTATCATAGCTCGCCACAAACAGTGTAATCAGTCTTTCATCTACATCAGTACGTTTCTCGGTAATTAATTCTTCTAGCTGCTCCGAAAGCTTTGCCCAATTTTCATGCAAAGTCACATGTTGGCGTTCTAATTCATCCACCGATTCTTTCGCTTGAGGCGCTTTTTCAATTAAAGCGGGGAAAAAATCTTTTTCTTCATCATCATGATGAAGTGGTGCAGCATGATTAAAATACTGCAAAATGGTTTTTACATCATTTAATACGGCTTGATTCACGCCATTTTTTTCTAAGTAGCCAGGAAGAATCGTAAGCTGCTTGCAAAAGCGTTTCACTTTGCTATGACAAGCATAAAGCATATCAATCGGCTCATTCCAAGTGGCAAATTGTTGAGGTTCGAGGATTTGCATAAGGTTTCCTTTGTTAAAAAGTGCGGTCAAAAAACATTTCATTTTTCTACCGCACTTTCATCAATTATGATTTATCCGCTAATTGTAATGGGGGAACTGGTTTGCCCATGCGAGCATAGAATTCCACGACAAAATCATCAAAACGATCGTCTTCGATAGCTTGACGAATTTCCGCCATTAAACGTTGATAATAGCGTAAATTGTGAATGGTATTTAAGCGTGCACCTAAAATTTCACCGCATTTATCTAAATGATATAAATAGGCTTTGGTGTAGTTTTTACAGGTGTAGCAATCACATTCTGGATCCAATGGGCTGGTATCATCACGATATTTTGCATTACGGATTTTAACAATGCCGTCAGTCACGAATAAATGGCCGTTACGCGCGTTACGAGTTGGCATTACGCAGTCAAACATATCAATACCACGGCGCACACCTTCCACTAAATCTTCCGGTTTACCCACGCCCATTAAATAACGCGGTTTATCAGCCGGAATTTGTGGGCAGATGTATTCTAAAATGCGGTGCATATCTTCTTTTGGTTCGCCTACCGCTAAACCGCCCACCGCATAACCGTCAAAGCCAATATTCACTAAGCCTTCTAGTGATACTTTGCGTAATTCTTCAAATACGCCGCCTTGAATAATACCGAATAGGGCATTTTTATTGCCTAATTCATCAAAGCGATCGCGGCTGCGTTTTGCCCAACGAAGAGACATTTCCATAGATTTTTTCGCATAATCGAAAGTCGCTGGATAAGGCGTACATTCATCGAAAATCATCACGATGTCAGACCCTAAATCATATTGAATTTCCATAGACTTTTCAGGCGAAAGGAAAATGCGCTCACCGTTAATTGGGTTTTGGAATTTCACTCCTTCTTCGGTGATTTTACGTAATTTACCTAAACTAAATACTTGGAAACCGCCACTGTCAGTCAAAATCGGACGATGCCATTGCATAAAGTCATGTAAATCACCGTGTTTACGCATCACTTCCTGACCTGGACGAAGCCATAGATGAAATGTGTTACCAAGCAAAATTTCTGCACCTGTCGCACGCACTTCTTCTGGTGTCATGCCTTTTACCGTGCCATAAGTACCCACAGGCATAAATGCAGGGGTTTCCACGCTGAACGTACCTTGTGGACGTTCAAACACCAAGCGACCACGACGCGCACTGCCGCTGGTTTTATCTAATTCATATTTCATTTTCTTTCCTCAACGAATAAACAGTTCGTAGGTTGTTATTCAATAAAAAAGCCTGTTAGTACAGGCTTCTTGATAGGTATTTTATGAGTTGGTTGAAAATAAGTCAAACCACTTATTCTAACCCTTTCACATTGGGATTTTTGGTAATGAACATCGCATCGCCATAACTGAAAAAACGGTAGCGATTTTCGACCGCACTTTTATAGGCGTTCATGGTGTGGCTAAAGCCTGCGAAGGCAGACACCAACATAATCAATGTACTTTCTGGCAAGTGGAAGTTAGTAATCAATGCATCCACCACACGGAATGATTTACCTGGGTAAATAAAAATAGACGTATCAGAAAAATAAGGTTCAATTAAATCTGGGTTGCCATTTTCTTCTGCTGATAGGGCTGCGGTTTCAACAGAACGCACTGATGTTGTACCTACCGCAATCACACGTTTACCCGCTTTCTTCGTTTCAATAATGGCATTGCAGACTTCTTGAGAAAGCTCCACATATTCCGCGTGCATAATGTGATCTTCAATATTTTCAACACGTACGGGTTGGAATGTGCCTGCGCCCACGTGCAAAGTCACAAATTCAAAATTAACGCCTTTTTCATGTAATTTTTGTAAAAGCTCATCATCAAAATGCAAGCCAGCCGTTGGCGCAGCCACTGCACCAGGCACTTTGTTATACACGGTTTGATAGCATTCTTGATCCGCTTCTTCATCAGGGCGATCAATATAAGGCGGCAAAGGCATATGACCGATTTCTTGCAACACATCAAGCACATTGTGACTTTTATCTGCTAATTCCACTTCAAAAAGCGTATCTTGACGACCAACCATAATGGCTTTTACGCCCTTATTTTCACCGAGTTTATCTTCACCTAAAAATAATTCAGCACCTTCTTTCGGCGCTTTTGACGAACGAATATGCGCTAAAAAATGATGTTCACTTAAAACACGCTCTACTAACACTTCAATTTTTCCGCCACTGGCTTTACGACCAAACATACGAGCAGGGATCACACGCGTATTGTTAAAAATCAACAAATCCCCTTCGTCGATTAAATCCAATACATCGGTAAAAGTGCGGTGAGAAATTTCTCCGCTTTCGCCATTGAGTTGTAACAAGCGGCAAGAAGAGCGATCTTCTTTAGGGTAACGAGCAATCAGCTCATCAGGTAAGTCAAAATGAAAGTCAGAAACACGCATAATTATAAATAATGAAAGCTAAAAATGGGGCATAGTCTAGAGCGAATAAGGGGGAAATACAAGGGGGAGAGATAGAGTAGGGCGGTAAATATTATACTATTCAAATTTATTAAGTTTTATTCCGCCGCATCGCCCTCAATACCGTGTACTAGGTCGAGCTCCGACGCCCCTTTCAACTGCCGCAGCGAAATATTCAACGAATCGACCGCACTTTGAATCGCCGCATTCTAGCCATAATTGCGAATCTGCCGCTGAAGCACCCGCTTACTCGCCTGAATCTTCGCTGCAATGATAT
>CABSZQ010000068.1 GCA_902482195.1 uncultured Haemophilus sp. | reverse complement strand
AAAGCTGACTTTCTAAAAAGTGCTGTTGTTTTTGCCATAATTTATCCGTCAATAAATCAGGAATCGCACATTCTAAGCCAATTTCTGCTACGGCTGTACAATTTTGATTACGAACAGATAATGCCGCATCCAATATCTCTAAATCATGCTCTTGATGTTCTTTGATATAAAGAGGATGTAGCCCAAGCCCACAATAAAGATGCTCAGGGAAAAGTGCGGTCATATTTTGGATCGTTTTAAAATCCGACTCTTTTACTGCCACAATCAAGATTTTTTGCACATCAGCTTGCTTAGCGTTCTCCACGAGCTGAGCTAATGGCTCACCAGTATCATGATGAAGATAATCAAGATGGGTATGAGTATCGAAGAAAGGCATCGCGTTATTTCACTTAAGAAAAAAAGGTGTGTAGATTACGCATCCACACACCGAATTAATTATTCGACAGAAACGGATGTAATCACCACATCTTCTGTTGGAACATCTTGGTGGAAGCCTTTATTACCGGTTTTTACTTTCTTGATTTTATCAACCACATCCATGCCTTCAACCACTTCACCGAATACGGCATAGCCCCATTCTTGTACCACTTCACGGCCAAACATCTCTTTTGAACGGTAGTTTAAGAAGTCATTATCAGCCACGTTAATGAAGAATTGTGCCGTTGCAGAATGTGGATCAGAGGTACGTGCCATGGCAATTGTGCCACGTTTATTGCTTAAACGATTGTTGGCTTCATTTTGGATCGGTGCATTTGTTGCTTTTTCACGCATTCCGCTTTTCATACCACCGCCTTGGATCATAAATCCATCAATAACACGATGGAAAATTGTGTTATTATAGAATCCGTTTTTACAATAATTTAAAAAGTTTTCTGCAGTGATTGGCGCTTTATCAAAATCAAGTTTAATTTTAATATCGCCAAAATTTGTGTGTAATGTAACCATGTTGTTTTCCTCTTGAAAATTAAGGCATTCATTATTCCACAAATGGCGAGAAAGTGCCACCATGAGCAGAAAAAGTGCGGTCGGATTCCAATCAGAAGAGAAAAAATATGTTAAAGATCTTTAATACCCTCACTCGAGAAAAAGAAGTGTTCAAACCTATCCATGAAGGAAAAGTGGGTATGTATGTGTGCGGCGTGACCGTTTACGATTTATGCCATATTGGCCACGGCCGTACCTTTGTATGTTTTGATGTGATTGCCCGCTATTTACGCTCTCTAGGCTACGATTTAACTTATGTGCGTAATATCACGGATGTGGATGATAAAATCATTAAACGTGCATTAGAAAACAAAGAAACCTGCGTTCAACTTGTAGATCGCATGGTGCAAGAAATGTATAAAGATTTTGATGCGTTAAACGTACTACGTCCAGATTTTGAGCCTCGTGCGACACATCATATTCCTGAAATTATTGAGATTGTGGAAAAACTGATTGCACGTGGTCATGCTTATGTTGCAGACAATGGCGACGTGATGTTTGATGTGGAAAGCTTTAAGGAATACGGCAAATTATCACGCCAAGATCTCGACCAATTACAAGCTGGTGCACGTATTGAAATTAATGAAATCAAGAAAAATCCAATGGATTTCGTGCTTTGGAAAATGTCAAAAGAAAACGAACCAAGCTGGCCATCCCCATGGGGCGCAGGTCGTCCTGGTTGGCACATTGAATGTTCAGCAATGAACTGCAAACAACTTGGTGAACATTTTGATATTCATGGTGGTGGTTCTGATTTAATGTTCCCACACCACGAAAATGAAATTGCGCAATCTTGCTGTGCTCATGGCGGTCAATATGTCAATTATTGGATCCATTCCGGCATGATTATGGTGGATAAAGAAAAAATGTCGAAATCCCTCGGCAACTTCTTCACTATTCGTGATGTATTAAACCACTACAATGCGGAAGCGGTGCGTTATTTCTTACTAACGGCACACTATCGCAGCCAGCTTAATTATAGTGAAGAAAACCTGAATTTAGCACAAGGTGCATTAGAACGTTTGTACACGGCTTTACGTGGCACCGATCAAAGTGCGGTCGCTTCAGGCGGTGAAAATTTTGTAGAAGCCTTCCGTGAAGCAATGGACGATGATTTCAATACGCCGAATGCCCTTTCTGTCTTATTTGAAATGGCGCGTGAAATCAATAAATTGAAAACTGAAGATTCAGAAAAAGCCAATGGTCTTGCTGCTCGTTTACGTGAGTTAGCGGGTATCTTAGGTTTACTTCAACAAGATCCAGAAAAATTCTTACAAGCGGGCTCTGACGATGATGAAGTCGCAAAAATTGAAGCGCTCATCAAACAACGCAACGAAGCGCGTGCTGCTAAAGATTGGGCTGCTGCAGATGCGGCTCGTAATGAACTCACTGCAATGGGAATTGTGTTAGAAGACGGCCCTAACGGCACGACGTGGCGTAAACAATAATCTCACTTTGATACAAAAACTGCGGTCAAATTGACCGCAGTTTTTCTTTTAAGAAGAAAGCATTACATTTTCGGTTTTTCCATTGTTTTTGCTTTTTTCTTCATTTCTTTTGCTTTCATTTCTTTTGTTTTCATATCATCAGATTTCATTCCTTCTGATTTCATATTATCCATTTTCATGTCGTGAGATTTCATATCATGAGATTTCATCATCCCATCAGATGCCATTTTGTCATTTTGCATTGGCATAGCGTCTTTTGTCATCGGCATGGAATCTTTTGTCATCGGCATGGAATCTTTTGCCATCGACATTTCATTAGATTTCATATCGGTCGCATAAAGACTGGTTGCGAAGAAAAGTGCAGCAATAGCAGTAAAGGTTGTTTTTGAAGTAATATTTTTCATTTTGAATCTTCCTTAATTTGTGAATAATTAGCATTGGATGGAAAGGTTTCCCCTTTCATTATCATTAGACGAATGAGAAATCTATTTCTTACACTTTTTTCAAGGAAAAAATATGAAAACTGGAATTTCCAATAAAGACTTGGCTCAAATTAGAGAGCAAATGCTGAAATTTGCCACATTACAGGTGGGCGATTCTGTATTAGCTGAAGATTTGGTGCAAGAGAGTTTTTTAAGTGCATTTAACCATCTTGAGCAATTTAAACGACAAGCGGCATTTAAAACCTGGGTCTTTGCTATCTTAAAAAATAAAATCATCGATTTTCTTCGCCAGAAAGGCAAATTTGTACTGGAAACCGAAATAGAAGATGAAGAACAAACTAATCATTTCTTTGATGAAGGGGGACACTGGAAAGCTGAACATTCTCCACTCGATCTCGAACTGAGCGAAAGTGCGGTCTATTCCGAAGAATTCTGGCTGATTTTTGAAACTTGCTTAACTTGCCTGCCCGCCAAACAAGCCAAGATTTTTATGATGAGAGAGTTTTTGGAATTATCTTCCGAAGAAATTTGCCAAGAAAATCAACTAAGCATAAGTAACTTGCACACGACACTCTATCGTGCTCGCTTACAACTTCAAAACTGCTTATCTCATAAACTTTAAGGAGTGATTTTATGAAATGTCGCCAAGCGACTCGACTCATTTCAGATGCGCAAGAACGCTCATTAATGACTAAAGAAAAAATTGGGCTCAATTTGCATCTTGCCATCTGTACACATTGCCGTAAATTTCAACGAAATTGTGGCACATTGAGAAAATTACTGAAGGATTTCAAAGGATAAAAAAGCGGAAGAGAACTTCCGCTTATTACTCTATTACTTCGCCATTAATGCTGTTGCACGTGAAATCACTTCTTTGACTTCATCATCCGTCAATTTACCTTCTTTCACAAATTGCACCTTGCCGGTTTTATCAAGCAAAATAATCACGCTGTCTTTTTCACGTAATCCCCACGCATTTTTAACCGCACTTTTATCATCTAAAATCACTTGGCTATGGGCATTTTCTTTTTTGCCTTTTTCTGCGCTACTTTTCACAAACATACCCGTGCCCACAACGGCATCATCAGCATTAATAATGGTCGTGGTTTGATATTTGGCTTGGTTAAAATGAGCGGCTTTGATGGCTTCGATCATCGCTTGATTTTTCTCTTTTGCCGCACTTCTGCCTGCAATATGCTGAATCACACGGACTTTGCCAGGTAATGCCGTTGAGCTCCACGATTTATACGCCACATCATTGCCATTTAAAGTGATTTCGCCCTTATCCGAAACCGTTACATTGGCTAAAAGTTGATTAGGTTGAATATTGTGAGCGAATGTATTGGCTGAGATTAAACTCCCCATCACAGCGCTCAAAAGCATGATTTTTTTCATAAATACCTCATAAATTCCGTGAAATGCCCATTTTTTGGCGAATAGTCACTTTTTTGTTATACTCCGTGCGCATTATACTTTGCTTAAATCAGATAAAGAAGGAAAAAGAAATGGATCAAATGCCAGCTTGCCCAAAATGTAAAGGCGAATATGTTTATCACGATTCTGTGAATTTTGTTTGCCCTGATTGCGGTAATGAATGGAATGGTAACGAAGCAGTTGAAGCCGATGAAGATCAACTGATTGTTAAAGACAGCAACGGGAACTTGTTAGCTGATGGCGATGATGTACTTTTAACTAAAGATTTAAAATTAAAAGGTTCATCTGAAGTGTTAAAGAAAGGCACGAAATTCAAAAATATCCGTTTAGTTAACGGAGATCACAATGTCGATTGTGGCAAAATCATGTTGAAATCAGAGTTCTTGAAAAAAGCTTAAGAATTCTCAAGAAAAAGAGCGGTCGATTTTAACGTTGTTTTAAATCGACCGCTCTTTTTTTATTTTCATTATACCTTCGCAGGTTTCACAATTTCACTTGGATAACAACCAAGCACTTTCAGATAATTACTGAACTGCTTAAGCTCTTCCAAGGCAATTTGGGTATCTGGATGATGAATATTTCCTTCAATCTCCAAATAGAACATTTCTTCCCAAGGTTTGCCATAAATAGGACGAGATTCAAGCTTAGTCATATTAATACCGTGCTTTTTAAACACAAGTAAAGCATCCACCAAAGAACCCGCTTGTTGCGATGTGGTCATCAACAATAAAGTTTTAGTATGAATTTGTGGTGAGACTTCACGTGCTTGTTTGGCTACGACAATGAAACGAGTAATGTTGTTTTCTTGGTTCGCAATATTATGTTTTAACACATGTAAGCCGTAAAGCTTGCCACCATCTTCATTACCTAATGCCGCAATATTCGGTTTATTCAAGCTTGCCACAAGCTGCATTGCATGAGAGCTACTTTCGCAGAACTCAATATGCACACGCTCAAGACTTTGAATAAATTGACTACACTGCTGGATCACCTGTGGATGGCTATAAAGTGTATCAATTTTGCTTAAATCATCCTGCTCATTCACTAAAACACAGTGCTTGATAGGATAAGCCAACTCGCCTACCAACGATAAGCTAGTATGTTGAAGCAAATCATAAACTTCATTAATTGCACCTGACGTGGTGTTTTCTAAAGGAAGCACACCATAATCAGCTTCTCCGCTTTCAACCTTTTCAAAAATTTGAGCAAAGGAATCGCAACTGATTTCAGCAAATTGTTGATGGTAGCGAGCCGCATAGTTACGCGCAGCCAAATTAGAGTAAGAACCACGCTTGCCTAAGAAAGCAATATGTAACGTTTCTTCTCGTTGCTCATTGAGCTTTTTCTGCAAATACACTTGTTGTGTTAATACAGAATCTTCAATGATTTTTTGGAAGACTGACGTAATATATTGTGGTTCAAGCTGATAATTTTGACTTTCAGCAAATTGCACAAGCTCTTGTAAGAGCTGTTGCTCACGCTCTAAATCACGCAACGCTTTTTGCGTCACTTCTTTGCTTCTCACTACATCATATGCCAGGCGGTGGCGCTCTGAAAGCAGCTTTAACAAGCTGCGATCAATTTGCGTAATTTGCTGACGAATTTCTGATAAATCTAATGCCATTTCATTCCTTATTTAAAGGTTACTTCATTATGAGGGATGTATTTTTCAGCATTAATAGGTGAATTTTTCTCAAAAAATTCTTTTAAAACATCCGCATCAATAAAACCTGTGTTAACGAAAGTTGGATTTTTGGTCATGACTGGATAACCATCTCCACCCGCCGCATTATAACTTGGTAAAGAAATACGGTAAGTTTTATTTAAATCCAATGGTTTACCTTGAATTTTCACATTTTCAACTTTCTTATCCGCACGATTTACTGTCATGCTGATACCTGAGTATTGTGCATAAGCACCAGAATCCACTTCTTTCAATGCGACTACATTTAAATAATCCAATAATTCTTTACCGGTTAATTCAAAATAGCTCACAATATTACCAAATGGATGGATTTTTAAAATGTCTTTATAAGTCACATCACCTTCTTGGATAGAATCACGAATACCACCTGAGTTCATGATACCAATATCTGCTTTCGCTTTTTGGCGTTGTGCTTCTGCAATTAAGTGACCAAGGTTAGTTTGTTCAAAACGAATAATGGTACGGTCACCTTCTAACTTACCATTTAATTTACCCACTTTTTGGCTTAATAAAGCATCACCTTTATCTTGGTAAGTTTTTAAAAGTTTTTCCATTTCTGGATCTTGTGGAATCTCTTCGGCATAGTTCACATATTCTGTTTTACCGTCTTCTTTTTTCACTTTTTTCTTCAAGTTCACTGGAATTAATTGATAATTCACTAATTTTAATTCACCATTTTTGAACTCAAAGTCAGCTCGACCAACATATTTGCCCCATTCAAAGGCCTGCATAATCCAAGTACCATTTTGGAAATCTGGTTTACATGGCTGAGTAGGTTGATAATCTTTAATCCATACACCTTTATCATCCACGCAAATCGGATCATGGCTGTGACCACCGATAATCATATCGAATGCACCTTTATCTAAATTACGCGCAAGACTTACATCACCAGGCGCATTTGACCCATGTTTCGCATCATAATAATAGCCC
>CABSZQ010000067.1 GCA_902482195.1 uncultured Haemophilus sp. | reverse complement strand
GGAAAAGAAAGTGCGGACAATTTTGAAGATGTTTTACCAACTCAGTTGGAAGAGAAAGAAATTATCCCAGAAGCGCGTCGATATCCACCTGAAATTGATTTGTTTGCCAGTGAAGGTTTTTTACAATTCTTCTTTGAAGATAATGCCGATAATAGCTTTAACGTCTATTTGTTAGATGAGAAGAACCGTCTTGAAATTTATCGTCAATGTGAAGGTTCGAAAGATGATAAAGTACGCGAAATAAATCGTATTTATCAATCGCTTGGCTCAAATGATTGTGAAAATCCGTATAAAATGGTGCAACGGAATTTTAATTACCCGCAATTTTATCAATTGCACTCGACAGAAGGCGGCATGCGTATTATGCCGTTCAAATTTAAAAGCAAAAGGACTTGCGAATAGCTAAATCAAAAAGCATTGTTTGAGATAAATCAAATTTATCTGCAAATTATGCATTGGAAGATAGGCAAAATCCCGATAGAATCCCTCGGTCGAAAATCTATTGAGAAGTAATCTAAGGCAGTGGATGTTTTGCCTTTAGGCAATAGAATAGTGTCCGCTTATCTCTTGGAGAATATTATGCAAGAAAAGTTAAAAGTATTAATTATCGACGACCATCCATTAATGCGTCGTGGTATCAAACAATTAGTTGAATTAGAAGAGAATTTTGAAGTCGTTGCCGATGTAGGAAGCGGTACAGAAGGCATTTCCATTGCGATTCAAGAATCCCCGGATTTAATCATTTTAGATCTGAATATGAAAGGTCTTTCTGGTTTAGATACCCTTAAAGGCTTGCGTGCAGAAGGTGTTGATGCACGAATTTTGATCTTAACTGTGTCTGATGCGAAAAATGATATTTTCACTCTCATCGATGCGGGTGCTGATGGCTATTTATTGAAAGATACTGAGCCAGATGTGCTGCTTGAGCAAATTAAACGTATTGCACAAGGTGAAGTGATTTTAAGTGATTCGATTAAAAATCTTCTTTTAGAACGTAAACATACCGTTGATCCAATGGATTCACTCACCGATCGTGAAATGGATGTATTACGTTTAATCGCAACAGGTTTATCCAACAAACAAATTGCAGGCCAGCTTTTCATTTCTGAAGAAACGGTTAAAGTACATATTCGTAACTTACTTCGTAAACTTAACGTTCACTCACGCGTTGCAGCAACTGTCTTGTTCTTTGAACGAAATGGTCGATAGGTAAGGTTTAGAATATAAAAAAAGTGCGGTTAAAATTGACCGCACTTTTTTATTTCTTTTAGAACAAGAAAAATTAGTTTTTCGCTGCTGCCGCTGCTTTCACGATTACTGCAAACGCAGGCGCTTTAAGTGAAGCACCGCCCACTAATGCACCATCGATATCTGGTTGAGTGAATAATTCTGCTGCATTAGCGTCATTTACTGAACCACCGTATTGAATGATCACTTGATCTGCTACAGCTTGTGATTTTGCTGCGATGTGACCACGGATAAATGCGTGAACAGCTTGAGCTTGTGCTGGAGTTGCTGATTTACCCGTACCGATTGCCCAAATTGGTTCGTAAGCAATCACTGCACCATTAAATGCTTCTACGCCTAATGCGTTGATGACTGCATCAATTTGACGTGCACATACTTCTTCAGTTTTACCTGCTTCGTTTTCAGCTTCAGTTTCACCGATACATAATACTGGTACTAAACCTGCTTCTTTTAATGCACCAAATTTTTTCGCCACAAATTCATCGCTTTCTTTGTGGTAAGTACGACGCTCAGAGTGACCGATAATGATGTATTTTGCACCAAAATCTTTTAACATTTCGCTAGAAATATCACCGGTAAATGCACCTTTCACATTGATATCTACGTTTTGTGCACCTAACTGAATCACACTTTTACCGCCACAGCTGCAACCACAACCAGAAAGTGCCGCTTCAGCCGTACCTAAATACATAACAGGTGGGGCAATTGCCACATCACAACCTGTTACATCATGTAATTCTGCTTTTAATCCTTCGATTAATTCTTTGGTGAACGCTTTGGAACCGTTTAATTTCCAGTTACCCATCACTAAAGGACGACGTGCCATTTTTGTTTCTCCATATTGAATAAATAAAAAGTGTGTTTACTATACCAAACTTTAGGCAGATTTCTTTGTGCAAAATCACATTTTGAAAATTTTTTTGGGTAAATGATGATTATTTTGTGCTAAAAAGCTACAATCTACAGTGCGGAACCGATAAAAAATAAACAATTTTATAAATAAACGGAAAATAGGTCTGGTAACAATGAAAATTTTCAAAGCCGAACAATGGAATATAGAAGTGCTTGCTCCACTCTTTGAAGCCTATCGACTTGCCAACGGAATGAGTGAAAATCCTGACCGCACTTTAACCTTTTTAACGAATCGTATACGTTTTAATGAAAGCATGTTTTTTGTTGCTGTAAACGAAAACTCACAGGCGATTGGTTTTGTTCAACTTTATCCTCGCTTATCCTCTTTACAACTACAACGCTATTGGCAATTAACCGATATTTTTGTAAAAGAAGATAAACATCAAGCCGAGATTTATGCTGCCCTTATTTCTAAAGCGAAAGAGTTTGTCCGTTATACACAATCTAATCGTTTAGTGGCAGAATTAAGCCAAGCCCAACAGAGTATTTTAGAACGCGAAGGATTTAAGCTAAACACGAAAAAAAGTTTGTTTGAATTAACTCTCTAATGCATACACTCCTCAATCAATATTGGGATTACTTGCGAATTGAACGTCAAGTAAGCCCACATACTCTCACTAATTATCAACATCAACTGGATGCGATTTTAGCGATTCTGGCTGAAAAAGGTATTCAGCATTGGCAGCAAGTGAATCCTAGTGTGGTTCGTCTTATTTTGGCGGAAAGCCGTAAGCAAGGTTTAAAAGAAAAGAGCTTAGCATTACGTTTGTCTGCTCTTCGTCAGTTCTTCAGCTATCTTGTGCAGCAAGGTCAAATGAAAGTGAATCCGGCAACAGGTATTTCAGCACCGAAACAAGGCAAACATTTACCAAAAAATATTGATGCTGAACAGGTCCAAAAATTGCTTTCAAATGACAGCAAAGATCCGATTGATTTGCGTGATCGTGCGATGATGGAATTGATGTATAGCTCAGGGCTTCGCTTATCTGAATTACAAGGATTAAACCTCAATAGCATTAACACTCGTGTACGTGAGGTCAGAGTGATTGGTAAAGGAAACAAAGAGCGTATTGTACCTTTTGGGCGCTATGCTTCTCACGCAATTCAACAATGGTTGAAAGTACGCCCTTTATTTAATCCTAAAGATGAAGCCCTTTTTGTGAGCCAACAGGGAAATCGCCTCACTCATCGCTCTATTCAAAAGCGAATGGAAACCTGGGGCATTCGTCAAGGATTAAACAGCCATCTTAACCCACATAAACTACGTCACTCTTTTGCAACGCACATGCTGGAAGCGAGTTCGGATTTACGAGCAGTTCAAGAGCTTTTAGGGCACAGCAATTTATCTACCACACAAATTTATACGCATTTGAATTTCCAACATCTTGCAGAAGTGTATGATCAAGCTCATCCTCGAGCAAAACGAAAAAAATAAACAAAGTGCGGTCAAAAATCGTCGTCTTTTTTAACTGCACTTCTAAACAAAAAGGCTACCTTTCGGTGGCCTTTATTGATTTTACTATAAGCTAAATGCTTGAATATAAGGCAGTTTACCTTTCTTCAGCATGTCTTCGATACCACTTTGGTGGTCATTTTCACCCAAGCCACGTAATTCAAAGGTAACACCAACGCTGTTGTCATAAACCACTTGGTCGTTACGTTGATTCTGACGGCTCGTTACATAACGTCTTGCGCCAACGCCTAAAGACCAACAGCACGAGTTATATTGCACCCCCACATATTGCTCAACCGGTTTTTTCAATGCAATATCTTGATAGTATTTTCCGACAACTGCCCAATTATCTGAGACTTCCCATGCTGCTACGACACCGACCTGTTTAATATCTTGTTGGTAACGGTTTGCGGAAGCTCCCAAGTTTTGGTTGATATACTCTTTACTTGCGTAACGATAATTTAACTGAATCAGATTGTTCTTCATCGGGTTAAATTCCAAACTGCTATTTGCCAATGATGCTTTATCTAGCAACGTATCGTATTGATAGCTACCACGCCAATTCCATTTGTCACTAATTTTCCAGTTGGATTCTAATGCCCAAGAAGAAGAGGATTTTGGCGTACGATTATTTGGATTGTCATCAATTTTTGATGCCGTTAAATAATAAATTTGTCCTGCTGAGAAATTAAAACGTTCATCGGCATTTTTATCATAAAAACGCGTTGTACCACCAAGCGTTATTTGATTGGCGGATGAAATACGATCTAAACCACTATAACGACGATCACGGAATAATGAATAATAATCTTGTTGGACTAACGCTGAATCATAACCAAAGCCAAGATAATCATTCACTCGTTTTGAACCAATATTACTTTGATCTTTATATGGTCGATACAAGTATTGAATATGAGGTTCAAGCGTTTGTGTATAACCATCAAATAAGGTTTTATTGCTTGCTAAAACCGTTTGTAAATCTACTTTTAATTGTGGCAATACACGATTTACTGATTTTTGTACCTCTTCTGCAGCAGAAGATGAACCTTTTTTCTGGTTATAATGGGTCGCGTAAAGTTTAGTCTCAATATTCAAGCTACCATATTTATTTGACATCGCGGTTGCCAAACTTGGTTCAACATGAAAACGCCATGCTTTTGGCATCAAAGTACTGTCATTATCAAAACGTACCGCTTGTGAGAATAATTTGAAATCAACCCAGCCGTTTGCCAAATCATTTTTGTAATAATTGAAGTCAATTTGTGGCAGCGCACGATAAGGCCCGATATCGACCTCATCAAAAATCTGGAACTGACGTGCTGAAATTGCGAAGTTGTAATTTGGTTTATAGTACGCAATACGTGCATATTGATTTGCATAACCATCAGTACTGTCACCATAATCTGAATCAAAATCAGTGAAATAACGTTTATCGCTTACCTTAGTGTAATCAACATTTAAACGCCAGTTTTCAAGAAAAGAGGAGTTATGGTTCCAATAGAATAAATGACGCTTACGATTATCGCTAGTATATTCATCATAACGATCGCGTCCTAAATATTCTCCTGCCAGTCTACCTTCACCAACGGGGGTTAAATAACGGAACTCACCATTTAATTGCCAGCCACGACGAGACATGTATTTGGGTGCAAATGTGGCATCGTAATTTGGTGCAATATTCCAATAAATTGGCTGTTTATACCAATAACCATCACGGCTAGAATGACCGACTGTTGGCATCAATAAACCTGAACGGCGGCGATCACCAATCGGTAATTGTAGATAAGGAGTATAGAATACCGGCACACCTAATACTTTAAAACGTGCATGCCAAAATTCGGCATATTCTTCTTTGATATGCTGACGAATCTCAGAGGCATCTACCGCCCAAGCATTATCACCAGGTAAACAAGAGGTAAATGTCGCATTTTTCATTAAGCGGTAATTATCACCTAACTCGATTTCTTGTGCTTTACCACGACCTTGACGTCCTACAAGCTGGTAGTCTGCATCAGTGACGTTACCGTTTTTGCTATCTAAATTAAAACTCGCATCATTACCTAATAGATTGATTTGATTATCTTTGTAATCAAATCCCCCACGTAAATAAGCCCAACGTTGAACTTGTTTATCTTCACCAGTTTGTTTAACTTCAACTGAATTACCAACTAAATGGCGGTTTCCTTGTTTCAAATCCACATTGCCTTGATAAATCGCCTGAGTTGGCTGATTAATCTCTGCTTTATCTGCTTCAATATAAACTGGCAAATTATTGACATCACCTTTCACGACCTCACCAGTAAAATGAGGCACACCAAGCAAACATTGAGAATGCAGATCTGCCAAACTTTGTTGACTATAAAGTGCGGTCAGAATTGAGATTGAAATTAAGGTATATTTTTTATTCATAATTCAGTTCTTATTCAGATGAAATTAGGGGGATTATACTGGAATATCACTTACAACAACAGCCATTTATATGGTCGTTGACTAACCCCATAGATTGCATAAAAGCATAACATGTCGTTTCCCCAACAAAGACAAAACCACGCTTTTTCAACGCTTTTGACATTGCTTTTGAGGTTTCAGTTCTAGCGGGTACCACAGAAATATCGGGTACATCATTGATAATTGATTGATGATTCACGAACGACCACACAAAATCACTGAAATTTTCACCGCACTTTTCCATGGCTAAATAGGCTTTGGCATTTTTCACAATGGCTTCCAGTTTTGCCCGATGGCGAATAAGTCCGGTATTTTCCATACAACGATCAATATCTTGTTCGGTCATTTGTGCAACCTTAACTGGATTAAATTGATAGAATGCGGCCCGATAGGCTTCGCGTTTTCTCAATACAGTAATCCATGAAAGCCCTGCTTGTTGCCCTTCTAAGCAGATTTTCTCAAACAGCTTTTGGCTGTCAAATTGTGGTTTGCCCCATTCCTTATCGTGATAATCGATGTAAATTGGAAGTTCGCCTACCCAAGGGCATCTTGTACTTGTACTCATACCATATCCTTTTTAAGTTGTTCATAGATTGCGATAAAATCAGGCATCACCCCGCACCACAAATGGAATGAATGAGCAGCTTGCGCTACCAACATACCAAAGCCATCGCTGACATTATTCAGACCTAAGGATTTGCAGTAGGCAATAAAAGGTGTGTCACTACCTTTGGCATATTGCATGTCATAACAGGCGTGGGCTAATGATAAAATTGAGGCGTCAACGGCGGCGGTATGCCCGCTTAATCCAGCCGAAGTTGCATTGATCACCAAATCATAGGCTTGCGCAGGAATCGCATCCATCGCAACAGCCTCAATTGTGCCGTAAAGCTTAAACTTATCTGCCAGTTGTTGCGCTTTTTCTAGGGTACGGTTAGCCAAGATAATCTGCTGTTGTGCTTCCAATAAGGGTAGTAATACCCC
>CABSZQ010000066.1 GCA_902482195.1 uncultured Haemophilus sp. | reverse complement strand
GAATCATCAACAAACGTGTGATTAGCATTAATGGTATCGGGTGTTTCATAAAAATAGGTGAATTTCGTGATTTTCTTCCTTTGCTCATCGAGTAAGAAAAACTCACCCTGTTTACCATTATCGTGATGCTGAAGACTCATTTGATACTCCATTCATCACTGAGATTGGGGTCCATGGCAAAATCTGCAGTATCACTTGGAATGGCTTTTTCTTCTGCAGCCCATTCCCCTAAATCAATGAGTTGGCAACGTTTGCTACAAAAAGGGCGAAATTGACTTTCCTGTGTCCAAGGCACGGGCTTTTGGCATGTCGGGCAGGGGACTTCAAAAATTTCATCAGACATTTTTCTTTCTCGATTCATTTAAATAAAATTGGTGCAATTCTAGCACTTTTTGTTTTAAGTGCGGTAAGTTTTCAGGCAATTTTGCATCATTTGAAATAATATCATCTGCCCATTTTAATCTTTCTTCACGGCTGACTTGTGCATTCATAATGGCTTGAATTTGCTGAATATTATTATGATCTCTCGATGACGCACGAGCCAGTTGAGTTTCAGGTTTTACATCGACAACAAGTATGCGGTCACAAAGCGTGGTGAGCTTATTCTCAATGAGTAATGGGACGACAAATAACGTATAAGGAGCACTCTGAGTGTTTAACTGTGCTAACATTCTTTCGCGAATAGCGGGATGTAATAAATGATTGAGCCAGTTTTTCTCATTTTCGTCTGCAAATACTTTTTTTCGTAGCTCGGCCCGATTTAATTCGCCTTCTTCAGTCAAAATCGATTTACCAAAGTGCTCAGCAATTTGAGCAAGTAGCGGCGAGCCTTTTTCAACTACTTCTCTTGCCACCATATCGGCATCAACAATGGGGACACCTAGTTCAACAAATAGGTTTGCAATCGTGCTTTTTCCACTACCGATGCCGCCAGTGAGGCCCACAATATAAGTCATAATATTCCTTGCTACTTGATTTAGAGAGGATGCTTCGCATCTATCCTTTAAACATAATATTTTCCAGTGTTGCCAATATATTACATTTATAGGGTTATTGCACTGGTGATGATTAAAGATAAGCAAAGAAAGGGACCGAAAGGTAAAACGGGCTTACGAGAAATCCAATAGACTATGATGCCTAATAGACAGGCGATGAATAAGAAAAGTGGTAAGTGCACGATGGTGAGATAAGTGCCGATTCCTAAAGCGAGCCAATAATCGCCACGGCCTAAAGCTTCCTTCTTATAAAACCATTTAGACAAATGATAGATAATATAAAAAACACCGAAAAAACTAACCGCACTTTCTAAACTTTGAGAAAGCGTCAGAATTGAAAATTCTTGATGTGCTCCGAATAACCCCAGGAAAAATAAAAAGAGACAAGGTGTCGGTGAAATCAGTTGATAATGCCAGTCTAGCCAACTGATAACAAAAAGTAGACTAAGCGTAATCGCTAGCCATAAAGTAAATAATTCATCCTGTAGAAAATAATAGAGTGCAACAAAACAGAGTCCAAACCCTAAAAAATAAAGGAAAATATGACCGCACTTTTGAGATTGAATCGCCGCTTTTTCTCTATGGAAAATAGGACTATGTTCAGGATAAAGTTCGATATAGTTCTGATAAATTTCTTGTTGGAGATTGGGGATAAAATGATCGATATAAAGCCAAGCAAAGATACCCGCTAAACCACCCAATAAGAAAAAGGCTAATGTCATCATTGGATTACGGATCCCATATTAAAAATCGGCAGATACATGCCCATCATAATAATACCGATTAAACTACCAATGATGAGCATCATTAAAGGTTCTAAAAGTTGGGAAAGTAAATCAATTTGATGATTGAGCTTTTCTTGATAGTTATCAGCAATATGACGCAACATCAATGCAAGTTTTCCACTTTTCTCTCCAATTTGTAGCATTTGTTGAGCTTCCATTGGGAAAAGATGACTACTCACACTTTCTGAAAAGGGATAACCTTGCGAAACCCACTGCAAAATTGACCGCACTTCTTGTTGTAGCAGGATATCGCCTTTTAAGGTACGTTGTGTTTGCCAGGTTTGTTGTTTGGGGAGAAAACTATTTAACGCTGGCGTTAATGCTACACCAGATTGAAGCATTAATTGGAGGTTATGGCTAAAACTGATTAGGCGAGAAAGGCAAATGATATTGCCCCAAATTGGCATGCGACTAATTAGGGCATTCTTTTTTTGATTTAGCCAAAGGGAATGTTTTAATGCCATCTTCAACATAAAAATAACGAAAGTGCAGGCAATCATTAACGCAACAAAATGATGTTGTAGGAATTGAGACATAGCTAATAATACAGCAGTTAATGTAGGCAATTCAGCTGAGTTTTCACCATACATTTCAGCAAATTGTGGAACAACGAAGAGTAATAAAATCAACGTAAGTGAAAGCGAAATACCTAATACCATGGCAGGATAAAGCATGATTTTTTGCAATTTGCGTTGAAACGTCAATGATTGCGTTCGACGTTCGGCAATTTTAGTGCATACCTCCGCTAGTTTTCCTGTCATCTCTCCCACTTGAATAAGTTGAATTTCTTGGAAATTTAAATACTTTCCTTGCATTTCCAAGCTTTGTGAAAACGGAAGACCACTTTCAATTAATTCAATTAAGGCGCCAAGCCACTGATGCAATCCCAATTGTGTGCAGTTGTCTTGCAAAATATGTAATGCATTTTTTAATGGAATAGCAGAGCTGAGCAGAGTAGCCAGTTGATTCAATAAGGCACTGATTTCTGCATTTTTAGGTTTCTGATTAAGTTGCCAATCTTGTTGCAAGCGAATGTGGCTAAAACCTTTTGCGATTAACTGGAATTGTGCGGCTTGTTTAGATTGAGCAACAATACTACCTTTTTGCCATTGTTGCCGCTGATCATAGGCTTGGAAATAGAAGAGTTTTTGTTTCGTCATAGTGATACCTATTTTTTACCTAACACGCGTTGGATTTCATCGAGATCGGTGATGTTATCTTTTACTTTTTCTAACGCACTTTGATAAAGTGAGTCAAAATCGGTTTGGTAACGGTTATTTTCGCATTGTAAAAATTGATACACCCCAATACGCCCTTGATACCCCTGATGGCAATCGCAAGAATCACTAAAATGTTGACTGCACTTTAAGCAACGTTTACGCACCAATCGCTGTGCGATAACTAATAAGAGACTATTTTCAATTTCATGAGATTGAATGCCTAGTTGTTGCAAGCGTGAAATCGCTGAGATGGCATCGTTGGTATGTAAGGTAGAAAGCACTAAATGGCCGGTTTGAGCGGCTCTTAATGCCATCAATGCACTTTCTTCATCTCGAATTTCACCAAGCATAATAATGTCGGGATCTTGTCGTAAAAATGTACGAAGTAATCGGCTAAAATCTAAACCAATTTGCGGATTAACTTGAGTTTGAATGATTCCTTCCAATTCAATTTCAACGGGATCCTCTGCCGTCATAATATGTTTATCTGGTGTGTTGAGCCATTGAAGTGCGGTATAAAGTGAGATACTTTTTCCACTTCCTGTTGGTCCAGTTACAAGGATTAAACCTTGCGGTTGGCTGAGAGCATGTTGAAATTGATTTTGTTGGTGTTGTGTCATGCCAAGTTCTGCAAAACTTAACTGAACAGGTTTATTTTGTTGTAATCGTAATACCGCTTTTTCTCCCCAATGGGTAGGTAAGGTAGAAAGGCGGAAATCTAAAATATCGGAGAATGTGGTTTTGAATTGAAAGCGACCATCTTGTGGTAACCGAGTTTCGCTAATATCCAGTTTGGCTAAGAGCTTTAAACGAGAAATCACACGACTGGCGAGTGCTTTACTGATAATCGGCTGTGGTTGGAGTACACCATCAATACGTAAACGAATTAAGAGTCCACTTGGCTGCGTTTCTAAATGAATATCGGAGGCATTTTTTTGCAGGGCTGTTTCAAAAATGCCATTTAATAATTGAATAACGGGTTCATCTTCATTAGATAAATTGGCAGTGCTTTCGTCTTCTGAATGATGATAAAACGTCGCTTGTTCTTCTATTTGATTGGTTTTAGGTGCAAGGGATTGTAAAAGTTGTTTAAGCTGGGCTGTTTCAAATAAAATCGGTTCAACTAATTTTCCACTTAAAAAAGCAAAGGTTTCACAAGCCGCAAGATTATTCAGCGAATCTACAGCAAGCCATAAATGGTGTTCGTCTTCTTTAAGAGGGAATGCAAAGTAACGTAACAGCAATGTTTGTTGCTGTTGATTTTGTTGCCAATATTGTGGCGAGATTTGGTAAATCTCGCCATTTTTTGCGATTGCTTGATAGGCCATGTTTCGCTATTTGGTAGGAGAGCAGAAACCCGCAGGGAATAAATCTGCACTGCTTGGGCAAGCGGTTGTCCAGGTGACACCTGATGAGGTTGAGCCTGTCGCCGTTAAAGAATAACTGATCCCATCCAATGCGCCATTTCCTGTTACCGTAATCACACCCGATTTCGTGGTAATGGATTTAACATAGCCTTTTGCAGTAGTGATGTCTGCTGCAATGCCATTTGAACCACCAGAACAGTTTGTTGGGGCATTGGTGCTATAGACACATAACTCCACATCAGATTTATAAGGTGCCGAAGCTTGCAACAATTCGGAGATGGCTGCTTTTTTGGTATAATTTTGATAAGACGGAATGGCGATCGTCGCGAGAATAGCAATAATTGCAATCACGATCATCAATTCAATTAACGTAAAACCTTTATGCAAAGGTTTAGAAAAAGTCAGTTTCATTAAATTAAATTTCCTTTTGGTTGAATAAAAAAATGCCAGAATTGGCTGCAACATTGTGTAAAAGGGAAAAATGGAAGTAAAACTGACCGCACTTCTTTTGCGATCGAGATCGCAAAAATGAAATTTAATCGCAGAAAAACAGATGAATAAGATAAAAAATGGCTGGTTAAGCCAAGCAAGAAAAGTAATTTCACCACATTTTGATGAACGTCCTGATGTAGAGGATATTTCATTACTCGTCATTCATTACATCAGTTTGCCGCCAGAACAATTTGGTGGGGGATATGTAGATGATTTTTTCCAAGGAAAACTCGATCCCACTATTCATCCTTATTTTGAAGAGATTTATCAATTTCGTGTGTCAGCCCATTGTTTAATTGAACGGGATGGCAAGGTGACGCAATATGTGAGTTTCGATGACAGAGCATGGCATGCGGGACTTTCTTGCTTTGATGGTCGGGATAAATGCAATGATTTTGCGATTGGTATTGAGCTAGAGGGCAGTAATGAACAGCCTTTTACAGTGGAGCAATACCAAGCACTTGCTGAGTTGACACGAGATATTATGCAAGCTTACCCGAAAATAACGCTCGATCGTATCGTTGGGCATTGCGATATTTCGCCTGGTCGTAAGATCGATCCGGGTCAATATTTTGAATGGGAACGCTATTTAGCGTTAGTCAAAAAAGGTTTGGATGAAAAATGACCACTAAAAATTTTACTTGAGTGTGAATAAGATGATTTCTGTGAATAAGCGTTATCTTCATGAAATTAAAGATAAAATTTCTTCTCAAAAATCGATGGTAAAATGCTAAGAAGAGTTATGCAACAGTCACCATTTGCTCAATCACAATTTTATCCACAGAAATATTGAATAACTCACCGCTGTTATTTCTTCACCAAGCAAGGAATGTTTAAATTAAAAAATGGATGAATTTTTGACCGCACTTTGATGAGAAAAAGTGCGGTCATTTTTTTCGGAAAATTTTTGATTAAAGGTTATGCGAAAATGAAAAAAGTGAAGTGTGAAAAGCGGTTTTTGATCTTTATACACAGTTAAATTTAGACTATCCCTGTGTTACCCACAGGGTTATCCACAATGAGGTAAATATGCCCATTCGGTTGATAAAAAAGCGAATTTATGAAACAATCTCAAATTATTTTTGTACAAAATTTAAGGTGAACGATAGTGATCGATTTTGATGGCTACCGTCCAAATGTAGGCATTGTCATTTGTAATCGCAAAGGGCAGGTGCTTTGGGCTAAACGATACGGGCAGAATTCGTGGCAATTCCCGCAAGGTGGAATTAATGATAACGAAAGTTCCGAACAAGCCATGTATCGTGAATTATATGAAGAGGTTGGTTTGCAACCCAAAGATGTGAAGGTGCTTTACGCGTCTAAACATTGGTTGCGTTATAAACTGCCAAAAAGATTGCTGCGTTATGACAGCAAACCGGTCTGTATTGGGCAAAAACAACGTTGGTTTTTGTTGCAATTAGTGGGTGATGAAAAAAATATTAATATGAACACAACAAAATCACCCGAATTTGATGGTTGGCGTTGGGTGAGTTTTTGGTATCCCGTACGTCAGGTTGTGTCCTTTAAGAAAGATGTTTACCGCAAAGCGATGAAAGAGTTTGCTCAAGTAATGTTTGGCAACGAAAAAACATTGCTTGAAAATACGCAAGAGCATGAGATAAATAAACCGTATCAGGCTCCACGTAAGAACAGCTTTTCTAAATATCAAAAACGTCCATCTTATAAATCAAGGGGGCAATAATGCTCACTTTTATCCTGCTTTGTTTGCTTGTCGGGGCTATCGTTGGTTTTCTTGCCGGATTATTTGGCATTGGCGGCGGATTGATTATTGTGCCAACATTGGTTTATTTATTGCCGATGATGGGCATTCCAGATCAAATGTTGATGTCTACAGCCTTAGGGACTTCATTTGCAACCATCGTGATTACCGGATTTTCTTCCGCACAGCGCCATCATAAACTGGGCAACATTGTGTGGAGTGCAGTGAAAGTACTCGCGCCGGTGATGATGATTACGGTATTTATCTCAGGTTTATTTATAGGCAAACTCGATCGTGATGTATCCGCTAAAATCTTTGCTTGTTTAGTTGTTTATTTAGCAGCAAAAATGGTCATTTCTATTAAGAAAAACACAGTAAATGCTAAGCCTTTAACAACACTATCTTCCGTTATTGGCGGTATCTTGATTGGTATGGCATCAAGTGCAGCAGGCATTGGCGGTGGTGGTTTTATCGTACCATTTTTAAACTCTCGCGGTATCGATATGAAAAAATCTATCGGTTCATCTTCGTTC
>CABSZQ010000065.1 GCA_902482195.1 uncultured Haemophilus sp. | reverse complement strand
TAATAAGAAATTCCATTGGGCGATTTCAATATTATGGGTGGTTGCCTTATTGATAGCTGTCGTTACTATAGGCGTTTGGTTCTTTCTTGCTTTAGGTTTATCAGAATCTGGTGCATTAATCTTTGGTATTCTTTTATTTGTAGTGGCTTTATTTATCACATTAAGCAAAGAAACGGATGAACAATCTAAAAATTTAGCAGGTTTATTTTTTCTAATCGCAAACAGTTTTTTAGGATTCTATTTGCTTGTTAAATTTGATGATTTTTTTCTTTTATTAGGAAATGAATTTAGCAAAGATTCAAATCTCGGTATCTTTATTTCCACACTGATTTTTTCAGTCATTATTATTGTTAGCTACAAATTGATGCCGAATTCTTTAGTGAGGATTCTACTGGTTACCCAGCTTCTCGTTTTTTGGCAAATTTCCTATAATCTATATTTCCATAATTACAGCTTGAATAACGCATGGTTTAACACATGGTTTAATAACAGATGGTTTAATAAAATCCAGCTCTTGAGTTCGATTGTACTCTTTTATTGGGTCATGCGACCTAATCAATCAGCGCGAATTCATTTAAAGCCTATTGCCTGGGGAACAGTATTATTCTCTCTATGGATCTCTGTGCCGTCGTATATGACGATTCCTTGGGTAGATTATGGCCTTATTGATACAGATGTTTCAAGTGATGTCATGCCAGCAGACGCGATGAGTCTTGATAATGTGTTGCAAGTTTTAAGTGGACAATTTTGGTCACACTTCCAGTTTGATGTTAGCCATATCTTATATCTGCTTATCTGTGCATTACCATTAATTGTCTATGTACTAATGAATAAGCATAGTGAATCCAAACACACAGAAGCAGTGTTAATTTTATTAGTATTAACCTTGTTTGCATTAGGCTTTGTTGGGATACCCGTCATTTTATATTTAACAGCGTTATTATTGCTTGTTTATTGGACGGACAGCCGTGCGTTCTTCGGTCTTTTGGTATTTGCCTTTGTTGTTTATTTAGGTGGGTTCTATTACCAATTGAGCATCCCATTACTCTATAAAGGGGGATTGCTAGTAAGCTTTGCCGTTATTTTTGCGATTGTTACTTTATTCTTGCATGCACGTTATAAAGCGCCTTCACAAAGTGCGGTCGAAAACCATTCTGTTTTTAAAGCACCGATTTGGCTTGTTGGCGTCTTTGTGATTGCGTTATTGGGGGCGGTGAACTATAAAGTACAGCAATTTGAAGATGTGCTGGCTACTGGTAAGCCTGTTGTCTTAAAAATCGCCCCTGTGGATCCTCGTTCATTGATGCAAGGCGATTATATGATATTGAATTACGCTATTTTATCTGAGTTTCAGCAAAGTCAGGTTTTACCTGAATCGAATGAATCCCTTGAAAGCAATGAATCTATTGATACTCTTGAATCTAATGAAACCACTGAAACCACAGGTATAGATGAATCAAGTCCTTCGGGAAACAAAGCTTATCTCCTTGTTCATCTTGATAAAAATCATGTTGCGACATTTTGTGAGGCGCAATCAGAAATACCAACAGATTTTAAACATTGCACACCAAATGTTTATTTGCCAATTCGTTATAATGGTAGTTGGCTTCCTAAATTACCAAGCCAAGATTATTTCTTTGCGGAAGGGAAAGGTGAACATTATGCGCAAGCGGAATATGCAGAATATCGCTTTAAAGACGGTATTTTATTGCTCGCTCGTTTATTAGATAAGGATTTAAAAGGGCTATAAAGCATTGGTGACAAATAAGGGCGTATTTGATACGCCCTTATTTTTTAGATGATTGATTAGGTTATGATTATTTCACTGCAATCATCGAGCCAAAATTAAAACATTGGAACCATAATTCGACGTGTGAAAATCCGATGTTTTTTAACCGCTCTTTGTGGATGTCAATCGAGTCAGTACGCATTACATTTTCAAGTGCGGTGCGTTTTTGGCTCACTTCAAGCTCACTGTAACCGTTAGCACGTTTGAATTGGTGGTGGAGGTCAATAAGTAACTCATTCACTTTTTCATCTTCAAAACGGAATTTTTCAGAGAGCACCAACACACCGTTTGGGTTTAAACCTTGGTAGATTTTGGTGAGCAAGGCTACACGATCTTCTGGTGGTAAAAATTGCAATGTGAAGTTGAGTACAACCATTGAGGCGTTCTTAATTTCAATTTGACGAATATCATCGCAAAGAATTTCTACGGGTACATCACTATGATAAGCCGCAACGTGCTGACGGCAGCGTTCCACCATTGGCAAAGAATTATCGACACCGATAATTTTCACATTCGGTTGTTTAATATTACGTCGCATAGAAAGAGCTGCCGCACCGCGTGAACAGCCTAAATCATAGACTTGGCTGTCAGCAGTCACAAAACGCTCAGCCAACATACCAATCGCCGTGATAATGTTGGAGTAGCCCGGAATCGAGCGTTGAATCATATCGGGGAAAACTTCCGCCACGCTTTCATCAAAAGTAAAATCGCCCAGTTTTTCGATCGGGGCTGCAAAAATTGTATCTTTCATCATGATTGAATTCTGTTGTTGTATTGAGAGGGCATTTATTTAGATAAAATGCAAAAAACTGCGGTCATTTTAGTGAAAGTTTTTAAAGGATCAAATAAATTTCGCTTTTCAATTTAAAAGGCATGTCTTTTTCCGTATAATCAACGCGTTAATTATCCATTTTTAGAAAAATGAAAGGAATATAGAAATGATGCGTACACATTATTGCGGTGCATTAAACCGCAACCATATTGGACAAGAAGTAACATTAAGCGGTTGGGTTCACCGTCGTCGCGATTTAGGTGGTTTAATTTTTATTGATATGCGTGATCGTGATGGTGTCGTACAAGTTTGTTTTGACCCGAAATATCAAGAAGCGTTAACTGCAGCTTCAGGCTTACGTAATGAATTTTGTATTCAAATTAAAGGTGAAGTGATCGCGCGTCCTGACAATCAAATTAATAAAAATATGGCGACAGGCGAAGTGGAAGTGTTAGCGAAAGAATTACGCATCTACAACGCTTCTGACGTTTTACCATTAGACTTCAACCAAAATAACACCGAAGAACAACGTTTAAAATATCGTTATTTAGATTTACGTCGTCCAGAAATGGCACAACGTTTGAAAACCCGTGCAAAAATCACCAGCTTTGTGCGTCGTTTTATGGATGACAATGGTTTCCTTGATATTGAAACCCCAATGCTTACCAAAGCAACGCCAGAAGGTGCGCGTGACTATTTAGTGCCAAGCCGTGTGCATAAAGGCAAATTCTATGCATTACCGCAATCACCACAGCTTTTCAAACAGCTTCTAATGATGTCTGGTTTTGATCGTTATTATCAAATTGTGAAATGTTTCCGTGATGAAGACTTACGTGCAGATCGTCAGCCTGAATTTACTCAAATCGATGTGGAAACTTCTTTCTTAACTGCGCCAGAAGTACGTGAGATCATGGAACGCATGGTACACGGTTTATGGCAAAACATCATTGGTGTGGATTTAGGTAAATTCCCGCAAATGACCTGGCAAGAAGCGATGACTCGTTTCGGTTCCGATAAACCGGATTTGCGTAACCCGCTTGAATTAGTCGATGTGGCAGATATCGTTAAAGATGTTGAATTTAAAGTATTTAATGAGCCTGCAAACAATCCAAACGGCCGTGTGGCAGTCATTCGTGTACCAAATGGTACAGAAATTACCCGTAAACAAATTGATGAATATACACAATTTGTAGGTATTTACGGTGCAAAAGGTTTGGCTTGGGCGAAAGTAAATGATATCAATGCTGGCCTTGAAGGTGTACAAAGCCCGATTGCGAAATTCTTAAATGAAGAGGTATGGAAAGCGTTAGCTGAACGTGTGAAAGCTCAAACCGGCGATATCTTATTCTTCGGTGCAGACAAATGGCAAACTACCACTGATGCAATGGGTGCATTACGTTTGAAATTAGGTCGTGATCTTGGCTTAACTCGTTTAGACGAATGGCAACCACTTTGGGTAATTGATTTCCCAATGTTTGAACGTGACGATGAAGGTAATCTTGCAGCAATGCATCACCCATTCACTTCACCAAAAGATTTTACGCCAGAACAATTAGAAGCGAATCCAACCGATGCAGTAGCAAATGCTTACGATATGGTGATAAACGGCTATGAAGTAGGTGGTGGTTCTGTCCGTATTTTCGATCCGAAAATGCAGCAAACCGTATTCCGCATTCTTGGTATCAATGAACAAGAACAACGTGAAAAATTTGGTTTCTTATTAGATGCATTAAAATTTGGTACACCGCCACATGCAGGTTTAGCATTTGGTTTAGACCGTTTAACCATGCTTTTAACAGGCACTGAAAATATCCGTGATGTGATTGCATTCCCGAAAACAACAGCCGCAGCTTGTTTAATGACAGAAGCACCAAGTTTTGCGAATCCGCAGGCTCTAGCGGAGTTGAGTATTGCAGTGACTAAAGCTGAGTAGTTTCTGTTTTTAAAATCGACCGTAGTTTTACGGTCGATTTTTTGGTTTATTAAGTTATAGGTGTTATTACAAGGTATAAAATGGAACGTCCAATATCTGTAAGTGTGGTTGCTTGGTTATACATACTGGGGGGAGCTAGTGGTTGTTTTTCCCTACTTTATTCATTATTTGAAGAAACATTTAGTTTAAGTTTCGATCAGATTTTGAGACTATACCTAATAAATTTTGTTCTGGGTGTATTAATTTTTCTTACCGGTATTAAATTGCTTGAAGGGCAAAATAGTGGTCGGATCTTATTTATAATATCAGCTCTTTTATATATTGTGTGGAGCTGGATTAGCTACGGTCTTGACTCAACTTTATTTATTGGCTCAGTCGTTCGCTTAATTGTATTTGGATTAATTCTCTATCGACCAAGTGTAAATAAATATTTTACTCAAACTCCAAAAGTACCAGAGTAGAAGGGACTTGTTTCTCATAACTGTTCTAGGTTTTAGTATCTAGTATGAGCTAATGTGATTAAGTGCGGTCAAAAATTCAACTGATTTTGACCGCACTTTCTTTTTATTGAAAAAATTTTATTCACTTAAATACATCACTTTTTTGGCATGAATATGATGTAGTTTTATTTGTTTTGAAGTTATATCCTGAAATTTCAAAATAATTAGATTTTTACTCTTTTATTCTTCTTTAAAGGGAACTTTATTTACTTTACTCAAGGATAAAATTCTATTATAAATAAGACCTTTTTCGATTTATGATTAATTTATAAGAGAACATTTTATTATGAGTGAAGTTTCAACTCCAGTAGAAAAATCAACATGGGCGAGTAAATTCTCTGCCTTAGGCCCTGGCATCGTGATGGCATCAGCAGCTGTTGGCGGTTCGCATATTATTGCATCTACCCAAGCGGGGGCGATCTATGGTTGGGAATTAGTGAGCATTGTCATTCTTGCTAACTTATTTAAATATCCTTTCTTCCGTTTCGGTGTTCAATATACCCTAGATACCGGTAATACGTTGTTAGAAGGTTATCGTCAAAAAGGGAAGTTCTACCTTTGGTTATTCCTTGCTTTAAACGTTTTTGCCACAGTAATTAATACAGCGGCAGTGGGATTATTAACGGCAGCAATTTTAACGTTTATTACGCCAATTCCACTTCCAATGCCTGTATTAAGCTCATTAGTGATTCTTGTGACAACTGGCATTTTATTGTTGGGTAAATACCGTTTATTAGATAGTTTATCGAAAATCATCATGATTGCTTTAACGGTAACAACCGTGAGCGCTGTCGTGATTGCTTTTATGCGTAATGGTATCAATGGCGTAGCCGCACCTGATTTTGTCGCGCCTTCTCCATGGGAATTAAGTAAATTAGCGTTTTTAGTAGCCTTAATGGGCTGGATGCCGGCGCCAATTGAAATTTCTGCTGTTAACTCTATGTGGGTGGTGGCAAAACGTCGTCTAACGAAAGTATCTTATGAAGATGGTTTATTTGACTTCAATGTGGGTTATATTGGTACAGCCATTTTAGCCGTTGTCTTCTTAGCGCTTGGCGCATTGGTACAATATGGTTCTCCTGAAACCGTAGAGATGGTTGGTGGAAAATATATCGCACAGCTTATTAATATGTATGCAAGTACTATCGGTGAATGGTCTCGCTTATTAATTGCAGTAATTGCCTTCATGTGTATGTTTGGTACAACAATCACAGTAATTGATGGTTATTCTCGTACTAATGTTGAATCTTTGCGTATCTTATTCGGTAAACAAGAAAGCTCTGTGAGAATTCTTAATATCGGTATGATTTTTGCGGCATTGTCTGGTTTAGCGATTATTTTCTACTTTAATAATGCAGTAGGCCCAATGCTGAAATTCGCGATGATTGCTTCATTTGTTTCTGCACCAATCTTTGCTTGGTTGAATTTATCTCTGACTAAGCACGCGAAACACAGTGTAAAAGGCGGATTGTTGTGGTTATCCCTTATCGGTTTATTCTACTTAACTGCCTTTGCAGGCTTGTTTATCGCCCAACAAGCTGGCTGGTTAAACTAAAATAATTGAGATAATTACCGCACTTTAGTTTTAAAGTGCGGTAATTTTTTTGAAAGTTTTTAGCAGAAAAGGTATGATGCTGCCCATTCTCAATTATGTAGATGACGAGCTTGAAATATAAAAATAATCAATCGGTTCTCGTGGTAATTTATGCGGAAAGCACGCATCGTGTTCTTATGCTTCAGCGCCAAGATGATCCCTCCTTTTGGCAATCCGTTACGGGGACATTGGAAACCAACGAAACACCAAAAGAAACAGCAATTCGAGAAGTTTGGGAAGAAGTTGGATTAAAAATAGAAGAAAATTCGACCGCACTTTTTGATTGTAAAGAGAGCATAGAATTTGAAATTTTCCCGCATTTCCGCTATAAATACGCACCGAATGTGACTCACTGTCATGAACATTGGTTTTTATTGGCAGTTGAGCAGGAATTTGAACCGATATTAAGTGAGCATTTGGCGTATCAATGGGTTTTACCAGAAGATGCGATCCAAATGACGAAATCACCGAATAATGCCGAGGCCATCAAAAAATATTTGATGAACGGCTTTCCTCTATAGAAAAGAGG
>CABSZQ010000064.1 GCA_902482195.1 uncultured Haemophilus sp. | reverse complement strand
TAAATAGACCAATATTTAGCCAAGAGTTTTTTCGCAATTTTATTCACCGCAATAATCGACATCGGGATCAACGGCACGCAAATCAACAAAATTACCGCTGTTTTAAAACTGAAAAAGATCAGGAAAGCAAAGAGTGTGAGCGGAGCAAGCAAGCTATAAAAAAGCTGAGGCAAATAACGCCCAAAGTAGATTTCAAGCTGCTCCACACCTTCTGAAGCCACTTGGATAATATTTGACGTAGATTGTTGATTCACTTGGTTAAGTGGCATTGAGGCTAATTTGCGATAGATGAGGCTACGCAGTTCATGTTTTACTTTCGTACTCGCAAAATAAGAAGACTGCACCGATTTTTTACCCGCAAAGGCACGCAACGCCAAAGCAGCAATTAAAACGATGCCCAAAATGACCGCACTTAGTGGACCCAATTCATTAAAATAAGCCGCCTGTAAAATATAAGAAAACACGACGGCACTAATAATCCCACCAATTAACGCCACCCAGTTCCATAACACCGTGATACCAATCCATTTTTTACTGTCGGCCACCGTGTTAATTAGGCGTTTATCTATCATCATAATGATTGCTCCTAAAAACAAAAAAGAAGTACGCACATTACTATGCGTACTTTGCTACCAATCTAACAACAAAAAACGAGTCTATTTCGTATCATTGTCCTTAAACGATAAAAATCGTGAAAATTATAGTAAAGAATACACACAAATAATAGATCTAATTGAAAATTATTTCTATTTCCAAATAAAATAAAAAAAATACCGCACTCGGTTTTCCTAAGTGCGGTCATTCTCAGTGATATTTTTGAATATTAGACTAAACGTCTAAGTTTGCTCGCAACGCATTCATTTCGATGAATTCACGACGAGGCTCAACTTCATCCCCCATTAATGTGGTGAAGAGTTGGTCTGCAGCAACAGCATCTTTAATTGATACTTTTAACATACGACGAGCATTTGGATCCATGGTGGTTTCCCAAAGTTGCTCAGCGTTCATTTCACCTAACCCTTTATAACGTTGGATTTCTAAGCCTCGACGTGATTCTTTCATCAACCATTCAACGGCTTGTTCAAATGACTGAACAGGTTGCGTTTTTTCACCACGAGTAACATAAGCGCCCTCTTCTAGTAAGCCATTCACCTGCTGACCAAATGCGGTAATCTTCGCAAATTCATTGCCCATCACAAAATCAAAGTTGATGAAGTAATCGGTATCAATACCATGTTTACGAACGGTAATGACGGCTTCATATACTTGGCGTTCGCTGTTAAATTGGGTTCTTGCTGAATATAAATGGGCTTCCGTTTCTTTTTCGGTTAAGTACGCAACAAAAGCATTCGCCCAATTTTCGACCGCACTTTCATTACGCATTAACTCAACGGTTAATTGTGGTTGGTAAACCAAGCCTTGTAACAATGGCTCTGGATAGTAACGACTTAAACGAGTAATTAATTTCTGAACATTGTTATATTCGCCTACTAATTTCTCAAACACTAAATCATTCATTGCTGGCGCATTAGCACTAATATGTAACGCTGCACCATCTAACGCAAGCATTAACTCATATTGCACCATTTCGTCGTTATCTTTGATATAACGCTCTTGTTTACCTTTTTTCACTTTATAAAGTGGCGGCTGAGCGATATACACGTAACCACGTTCAATTAATTCCGGCATTTGACGATAGAAGAAGGTCAACAATAAAGTACGAATATGTGAACCGTCCACGTCCGCATCAGTCATGATAATGATGTGATGATAACGTAATTTATCCGGATTATATTCATCACGGCCAATACCACAGCCTAACGCCGTAATTAATGTCCCCACTTCTTGAGAAGAAAGCATTTTGTCAAAACGTGCTTTTTCAACGTTAAGAATCTTCCCTTTTAACGGTAAAATTGCTTGAGTTTTACGATCACGACCTGATTTAGCCGAACCACCCGCAGAATCCCCCTCCACGAGGTAAAGTTCTGAAAGAGCTGGATCTTTTTCTTGGCAGTCAGCTAATTTACCCGGAAGACCAGCAATATCTAATGCGCCTTTGCGACGGGTCATTTCGCGGGCTTTACGTGCAGCTTCACGTGCACGTGCAGCCGTAATAATCTGATTTACAATGATTTTTGCATCAGCTGGATTTTCTAATAGATATTCCTGCATGCGCTCATTCATGGCAGATTCAACCGCACTTTTCACTTCAGAAGACACTAATTTGTCTTTTGTTTGCGAAGAGAATTTAGGATCGGGCACTTTCACCGAAATAATCGCCACCAAACCTTCACGCGCATCGTCACCTGAAGTACTCACTTTCTCTTTTTTCAGTAACCCTTCGCTTTCCATATAGTTATTTAAGCTACGAGTTAATGCACCACGGAAACCGGCCAAGTGTGTACCACCATCACGCTGTGGAATGTTATTGGTAAAGCAATAAACGTTTTCGTTTACGCCATCATTCCATTGCAATGCAACTTCCACGCCAATACCGTCTTTTTCAGCTGAAAAATAGAATGGTTTTGGGTGAATTGGATTTTTATTTTTATTTAAATATTCAACGAACGCTTGAATACCACCTTCGTAATGGAAGTGATCTTCTGTGCCATCACGTTTATCGATTAAACGAATCGATACACCAGAGTTTAAGAATGAAAGCTCACGTAAACGTTTTGCTAAAATTTTGTAATCGAAAGTTGTAATTGCAAAGATTTCTGGACTTGGCCAGAAACGCACCGTTGTACCCGTCGCTTGCGTTTCACCGATAATAGTTAAAGGCCCTTGAGGCTCACCTAAGTGATAGAATTGCTCGTACACATGACCTTGGCGACGAATGGTTAATTGCAATTTATCAGAAAGTGCATTTACTACCGAAACACCCACGCCGTGCAAACCACCTGATACTTTATAAGAGTTATCATCGAATTTACCGCCCGCGTGAAGCACTGTCATGATTACTTCTGCTGCAGAAACACCTTCTTCCGGATGAATATCTACCGGGATACCACGACCGTCATCTTGCACGGAAACAGAATTATCATCATGAATAGTGACGATAATATCGGAACAATAGCCAGCAAGCGCCTCATCGATCGCGTTATCCACCACCTCAAACACCATATGGTGTAGGCCTGTTCCATCATCGGTATCCCCAATATACATGCCCGGACGTTTCCGAACCGCATCAAGCCCTTTTAAGACTTTAATACTTGATGCACCATAAGCATTTTCTGTAACCGGTGTTTCTGACATAGTTTTTCTCTATTTTGTAATGAAAATTGTGCGGAATTATAGCAAAAAACTGACTATTTTGCGAAATAAAAGTGCGGTCAAAATTTTCGCTGTTTAAAAACCAATAAACAAATACATAGCATATAAACAAAAAGACGAGTTTTTACCTAAACTCGTCTTTTTTATTGCATTAACACTTATTTCCAAATGTGGTTATTTAACCCGAGTTCTTTCACCATATCTGTGAAACCTTTGATACTCGAAATATAATCTCGAATAGTATTATCCTCCAATAAGGACTTTTCAAAGGATGGTTCAAAACTATTCCTGCCTAAATTAACCGCAACAATCACTTCTCGGTTACGAAGTACCATCGAAATAGGACAATTAAATTTCTCTTTCAAACCACAAAAGCTCTCCATTAACTTAGGTGATAAGGCATATCTAGCTAAGATTTGATCTTCCGTAAACACATCAAAGTAACGATTAAAAGATGGATTATCCATTAAGGCAATTTCACCTTCTTTTCTTAAACCCGCTTCCTTTTTATCGCAAACATAAACCCAATGAGCCAGCTCTTTAGGAAAAGTGGCTTTAAATAAAATGCCTTGAAAATTCTGAGTGCCTAATGCCCTAACTGATTTCTCTTTCAACGACATGTTAAATGCTGAAAAATCACAGATTTCAACTTCAGTTTGGTTAAACTCACCAAAAATTAAATCCTCACTACGGAATGTCGCGGTACCAGTATCATAAACGGTGAGGAAATCAGCAATATTCAGTCCTCTATCAGCGCTAAAGCGGAAACCAAATTCCTGGACAATCGTATTAATCACTCGAGTTTTAAATTCTGCAATAAAGCGCTTATATTTAAAAAATAAATGACGAAAAGAATAAATGAGCACACCAAGGATCAATGCTGTACTTAATAGATACCCATTCCCTATCGTTCCGATGAGAAAAAATAACCCAACGCATAGCATAATAATCCATTTATTGATGAGGGATTTTATGGCTAAACGTTCCTCATCTAATTTTTCCAATCCAAGAAAACGAATCCCTTCAATCTCTTTTGGTGTATTCATGGTTTTTTCACTTATTGTTTAAATAAATTACTCACATTAGGGACTTCAGCCTCATTCTGAGGAATATCGAAAAATGTTCCTTTCTGGAAATTAAACAAATTTGCGATTAAATTTGACGGGAACATTTCCACCGCATTGTTATACTCTTCAACTGCTGAATTATAAGTACGTCTAGCTGCAGAGATTTGCTCTTCTATATCGCTAAGTGTGGTCTGAATTTGCAAAAGATTTTGATTGGCTTTGAGATCCGGATAATTTTCTAGACGAACCTGTAAATGACGTAATACCCCCGAAATCTCATTATTGAGTTGGAATTTCTCACTTGTAGAATGGGCTGATTTAGCACTTTCGCGTAAAGTCACGATACGCTCAAGTAAGCTACGCTCATGCGACATATATTCCTTTGCAGTAGCAACAAGGTTTGGCAATAAATCATAACGACGCTTTAACTGAACATCCACACTGGCTTCAACACTACTCACCTGATTACGTTTTCTAATCAATTTGTTATACATTGAAATAGTGAAAGCTAAACCGAGAAGGACAATACCCACAACTATATTCATCATTGTTTCTCCATAGAAAAATTACCCTACTCAGTATAGGGAAAAGCGTAATAAAATCTATTCACTTAGACAATATTTTGTTGATAAAAATCAATAAAACCAAGAATTTAGTTTTGTCTACCTACCCATTTAGATCACACAGAAGTGCGGTCAATTTTCACTAAGCTTTTTAGCGTCTAAATCTTTGCTTTACTATTGTGATTGAGTGTACAAAAAATGTACTCCAAGTAAAAACAATATCACCAAATAACAATCATTCTCAATAAACAAGTAAAAACAATCACTTACCCTCTTATTTTGTAAGGAAAATAGGGATATTTTTGATTACGATCAAATAAATTTCCCGCATCAAGGCATATCATAGTTAGATTAACCATACAAGTAACGTGCCAATTGGAGTGATTATATGCAACGAAGTGATGGATTATTTTCTGCTTTAGCAGAAGTTTCCCGTCGGGATTTTATGAAGTTATGTACCGCACTTGCGGCGACTATGGGGTTAAGTTCAAAAGCGGGTGCAGAAATGACCGCTGCTTTAACCGAACCTAAACGCCCACCAGTATTATGGATTGGTGCGCAAGAATGTACGGGTTGTACTGAATCCTTGCTACGTGCGACCCACCCAACAGTAGAAAACTTGGTATTGGAAATGATTTCCTTAGAATACCACGAAACCCTTTCTGCAGCCTTTGGGGAACAAGCTGAAGATAACAAACACAATGCAATTAAACAGTATTATGGAAAATATGTTTTAGTCGTAGATGGATCTATTCCGGTGAAAGACGGCGGCGTCTATTGTATGGTAGCAGGTAAACCGATTGTAGAACACATCCAAGAAGCCGCTAAAGGTGCTGCAGCGATTATTGCGATCGGTTCTTGTGCAGCATGGGGCGGCGTACCTTCTAGCGGTGGCAACCCAACTGGCGCAAGCAGCTTGTCTGAAGTATTACCAAAAGGCACACCAGTGATTAATATTCCTGGCTGTCCACCAAATCCACACAACTTCCTTGCAACTGTCGCTTATATTCTTACTTATAAGAAACTACCCGCAATGGATAAATTAAATCGTCCATTATTCGCTTACGATCGCTTAATTCACGAAAACTGCTATCGTCGTCCACACTTTGATGCGGGTCGCTTCGCTAAAGAATACGGTGATTACGGTCACCGCAATGGTTGGTGTTTGTATCATCTCGGTTGTAAAGGACCAGAAACTTACGGCAACTGCTCTACTTTAGAATTCTGTGATGTCGGCGGTAATAACTGGCCGGTTGGTATCGGGCACCCTTGCTATGGTTGTAACGAAAAAGGTGTGGGCTTTACTAAAGGTATCTTCCAATTAGCGGGCGTAGAAAACCCAACGCCACGCGTTGAAAAACCAGATGTTAATAACACCGAAGGTTCAGGTGCAACTATGACCGCTATTGGTTTATTAGGCGGTGCAGCCGCAATCCTAGCTGGTGTAAGTGTTGTGACCTTACGCGAATTAAGCGCTCAACATAAAGCCCGTTCTGAAGCTAAAGCCGCAGAGAAAGAACAACATACAGGTAAATAACATGGATAGACGAAAATTTCTAAAAGCGGGTATGCTTGGCGGAATCGCATCTACTTTGCCTGTGTCAAATGTGCAGGCATCAGAAGCGGTTGAGCCTATTCCCGGCGCACTAGGAATGCTTTACGACTCTACCCTTTGTGTAGGTTGTCAAGCATGCGTGGCAGAATGTCAAAACGTGAACCACACACCAGTGAACCCGAAAGGCGATCAAACCTGGTCAAATAACGATAAACTTACTCCGTTTACTCGTAACGTGATTCAAGTTTGGAGCGATGGCGACGGCAAAAATAAAGACAAAACCGAAAACGGCTATGCTTACGTGAAAAAACAATGTATGCATTGCGTTGACCCTAACTGTGTTGCCGTTTGCCCTGTTCAAGCACTAACCAAAGATCCAAAAACCGGTATCGTGAAATACGATCCCGATATTTGTACCGGTTGCCGTTATTGTATGGTGGGATGTCCTTTTGATGTACCAAAATACGACTACGACAATCCATTCGGTGAAATCAGCAAATGTGAACTCTGTAACCAAAAAGGCGTTGAACGTTTAGATAAAGGTGAATTACCTGGTTGCTGTCATGTTTGTCCGACTGGTGCCATTATTTTTGGTACACGTGAAGAATTATTGGCAGAAGCCAAACGTCGTTTACATTTAATTCGCGGCACGGAATATGACTATCCGCGCCAACATGTCAACAGCACAGACAAATATCGCGCTACCGTGCCGGCGTATCAATATCACATTTACGGCGAAACGGAAGGCGGTGGTACACAAGTG